>NZ_JBSGTX010000004.1:0-81291 GCF_053607625.1 Streptomyces sp. NPDC055103 | reverse complement strand
AATACTCCCCGGCGCCCGCCCCCCCCGGCCTGGGGGGGGGCGGGTTTTTGGGGGTTTTTACAACCGCCCGGCGGGGGGGGGGGGGCGGGCCGGGGACTTTCGAAACACGCCCTAGAAGAAGCCGCAGGTGGGGGCCGCTCCCGAGGGGGCTTCGGCTTCTTCCGCGCCCTTCGGGACCGAGATCTCCAGGCGGGTGCCGTCCGGGTCGTGGAAGAAGATGCCGCCGGACGTCGCGCCCTCGCTGTGGGCGACGACGCCCTCGTACGCGAAGGAGGCGCCGCGCGCGGTGAGCGCGGCCTCGGCGGCGCGGACGTGGCCGATGGACTCGGCCTCGAAGGCGAGGTGGTGCAGGCCGGGTCGGCCGGAGTCGTACGTGCCCGTGGACTGCTGCCAGAGGGTGAGGACGAGGCGGCCGTCCTGGCCGAGGAAGGCGTAGCGGCTGCCGCCCCCCTCTTCCTCGCCCTGGCCGAGGACGTCGAAGCCGAGGACGTCTCCGTAGAAGGCGAGCGAGCGCTCCAGCTCGGTGACGTTGAGGCCGACGTGGTGGGTGGCGAGTGTGCCGATCGCGGACATGGCTGTCCCTCCGTCGCAGTGGCCGGCCCCCTTGGGCTAACCTCTTAACTTGAGATTAGAGGTTAGATGCGAAGGGCGTCAACCGCTCACGTACTCTTGAGGGGTTAGCTCATCGAGGAGGGTGCCTGCCATGACCGCCACCGACCCGCGGCCGCTCACCGGCGAGCCGGTCTCCCTCGACCTGCTCAACACCCGCTGGAACGCGGAGGGCGTCCGCCAGGACCTGCTCACCGGTGTCGAGGGACTCGCCGTCTGGCTCACCGCGAACGGCCTGGCGGGGCGGTTCGCCGCCGACGCCGGCACCCTGCGCCACACCCTCGCCGCCCGGGACGCGCTCGCCGCGCTCGTCGACGCACCCGGCGATCCCGCCGCCACCGCCCGCGTCGACGCCCTCCTCGACCACGGCCGCATCCGGGCCACCCTCACCGCCGAGGGTCCCGGCGAGCGGGCCGAGTTCACGGACCCCTCCTGGGGGCCCGGCTGGACCGCCGCCCGCGACTACCTCGACCTGCTGCGCACCGCGCCCGACCGCATCCGGGCCTGCGCCCACGAGGCGTGCATCCTGCACTTCTTCGACACCTCGCGGAACGGCACCCGCCGCTGGTGCTCGATGGCGATCTGCGGCAACCGGGCCAAGGCCTCACGCCACTACGCCCGCACGAAGGAGAGCTGACCCGGCGAGAGCGCCAACTCGCCCCGTTTAGAGCCGTTTCGCCCACCGTGGCGCAACACGGGCGATGGCGGATTTCCGCCGTGTCCCCAACCCGCCCCCGGCTAACTCTCCACAAACCCCTGTCTCTTACGAAAGGCTGAGCGGTCATCCGGCACCGAAAACCGGAGCCCTCCTTTCACAAACAGGGATCTAAATGACCACCCCCGAAACTCGGAGCTCCATACCCGGAAGCTCGACGCACGGGCACAGACGCGCGGCTCGCATCGCCGCCGCCGCCGGTCTGGTCGCCGCGCTCGTCGCGACCGGCGCCGCGCCCGTGCTCGCCACCGAGGCCCCCGCCGTCACTCCCCCGGCCAAGGCCTCGGACCCCGCCGACAAGCTCGGCGCCATCGACGCCCAGCGCCTCACCGAGGCCGAGGCGAGCGGCGAGAAGACCGTCACGATCCTCGTCGCCACCGCCCCCGGTGCCACCGAGCAGGTCGCGGGCCAGCTCGACGCCGTCACCGGTGCCTCCGTCGGCAAGCAGCAGGACGCGCTCGGCTACGTCCGCGCGACCCTGCCGATCGCCAAGGCCGCGGCCGCCATCAAGGCCGCGACGACGCTGTCCTCCGTGCAGTCGATCGACCTCCAGGCCGAGATCGAACTGGACGACCCGACCCCGGACGCCGGCGCGGCGACCGGCGCCGTCGAGGGCACCACCGTCACCACGACGTACCCGGCCCCCGGCAAGAACACCCCGGCGAAGAACCCGTACAACCCGTCGTACGAGACGGGCGCGGTCGAGTTCGTCGAGGACCACCCCCGGTCCGACGGCCGCGGCGTGACCATCGGCATCCTCGACTCGGGTGTCGACCTCGGCCACCCGGCCCTGCAGAAGACCACCACCGGCGAGCGCAAGATCGTCGACTGGGTCACCGCCACCGACCCGATCACCGAGAGCGACGCCACCTGGCGCGCCCAGGTCACCCCGGTCGCGGGCCCGGTCTTCACCGCCGGCGCCCAGAGCTGGAAGGCGCCCGAGGGTGCCTACCAGTGGAGCCGCTTCGCCGAGTCGGTCACCGCCGGCGGCGACCCGGCCGGTGACATCAACCGCGACGGCGACACCACCGACGTCTTCGGCCTGCTGTACGACCCGGCCGCCGGCACCGTCCGCGTGGACTCCGACCAGAACAACGACTTCACGGACAACGCGCCGATGAAGCCGTACAAGGACGGGTACCAGGTCGGCTGGTTCGGTACCGACAACCCGGCCACCGAGGTCGCCGAGAAGACGCCGTTCGTCATCGAGATCCGCAAGGACGTCCCGATGGACCCGTACGGCGGGTCCTGGATCGGCCAGAAGCGCGACTTCGTCAACATCGGTGTCGTCGAGTCCTCCCACGGCACGCACGTCGCCGGCATCACCGCCGCCCACAGCCTCTTCGGCGGCCGGATGAACGGCGCCGCGCCCGGCGCGAAGATCGTCTCCTCGCGCGCCTGCACCTGGACCGGCGGCTGCACCAACACCGCCCTCACCGAGGGCATGACGGACCTCGTCGTCAACCGCGGCGTCGACATCGTCAACATGTCGATCGGCGGCCTGCCCGCGCAGAACGACGGCGACAACGTCCGCTCGCGCCTCTACACCCGGCTGATCGACCAGTACGGCGTGCAGCTGGTCATCTCGGCCGGCAACTCCGGCGCCGGCATCAACACGATCGGCGACCCCGGCCTGTCCGACAAGGTCGTCTCGGTCGGCGCGGCGGTCTCCAAGTCGACCTGGGCCGCCAACTACGGCTCGGCCGTCACCAAGTCGTACACCATGTTCCCCTTCTCCTCGCGCGGCCCGCGTGAGGACGGCGGCTTCACCCCGACCATCACCGGTCCGGGCTCCGCCGTGAACACCATCCCGACCTGGCTGCCCGGCGCCGGCGTCGCCGAGTCCGGCTACACGCTGCCCGCCGGTTACGGCATGCTCAACGGCACCTCGATGTCCTCCCCGCAGGTCGCGGGCGCGAGCGCGCTGCTGCTCTCCGCCGCGAAGCAGCGGGGCCTCGACGTCTCGCCGCTCACGCTGCGCACCGCGCTCACGTCGACCGCCCAGCGGATCGGCGGCGTCGCCGCCCACGAGCAGGGCTCGGGCCGCATCGACATCAACGAGGCCTGGGACGCGATCAAGGACGGCGCGACCGCCCACGACTACAAGGTCGAGGCCCCGGTCGACACCCTGATCTTCCCGGCCCCGCACACCGGCACCGGTGTGTACGACCGCGAGGGCGGCCTCAAGGTCGGCCAGACGAAGGTCTACGACGTCACCGTCACGCGGACGAACGGTCCGGCGTGGCCCGTCGAGCACGAGCTGGAGCTCAAGTACAACGACGGCACCTTCCGCATCCTCGGCGACGACGAGATCGACCTGCCGCTGAACAAGCCGGTCACCGTCAAGCTCCAGGCCCGGCCGTCCACCGCCGGCGTGCACAGCGTGATCCTGGAGGCCGACGACGAGCGCACCGAGGGCGTGGACAAGCAGATCCTCGCGACCTCGGTCGTCGCGAGCGACCTGGTCGCGCCCGGCTACGGCTTCTCCGCCACCGGCTCCGTCCAGCGCAACAGCCACAAGTCGTACTTCGTGACCGTGCCCGAGGGCGCCAAGTCCCTGGAGGTCGCCATCGGCGGCCTGAAGGCGAAGAGCCAGACCCGGTTCATCGCCATCCACCCGTACGGTGTGGCCGTCGACCCGACCGCGACCACCATGTGCTACCCGCACTACAACCCGGCGAACACCTGCCGCCCGGACCTGCGGTCGTACGCCGACCCGACGCCGGGCGTCTGGGAGATCGAGGTCGAGGCGCGCCGCACCTCGCCCGACCTGGACAACCCGTACACCCTCGGCGTCTCCGTCCTCGGTGCCTCCTTCGACCCGGCCGTCCAGACCGTCGCCGAGGCGAAGGTCGGCACCCCGGCCGCCGTCGAGTGGACCGTCACCAACGGCTTCGCCGCGCTCGACGGCAAGCTGAAGGGCGGCTCGCTGGGCTCGGCCAAGGTCGAGACCCCGACGATCCAGCACCACGAGCAGCAGACGAAGACCGTCACCATCGGTGAGGGCGTCGAGCGCCTCGACATCGCGATCGGCAACACCTCCGACAAGGCCGCCGACCTCGACCTCACCGTCCTCCTGAACGGCAAGCAGGTCGGCCAGGCGGCGGACGGCGACTCGGAGGAGGCCGTCTCCCTCGTGAAGCCGGCCGCGGGCACGTACACCGTCGTCATCGACGGCTACGCGGTCCACGCCGAGGGCGGTACGACGTTCGACTACAAGGACGTGTACTACTCCGCCGCGCTCGGCAGCGTCCGGGTCGACGACACCGCGACCTACCCGCTGGCCAACGGCGGGACCGTCAAGGTCGGCGCCGAGGTCCTCGTCTCCGGCGCGGCCCCCGAGGGCCGTCAGTTCTTCGGCGAGGTCCAGCTGCTCAACGCCCGCGGCACCGTCGCCGGCTCCGGCAGCGTCCTGATCGGGAACGTCACCCCGTAACACCGCGTGTCAGTGAGGGGCGGGTGCCGACGACGGCGCCCGCCCCTCTCCCGTCCCGACCGGTGGACAATGGATTGGACAAGGCGCCCCGGGACCCCCGCATCATGGACCGGCAGCACCCTGCACATACGTACGGAGGAGTCCCCGTGAAGGTCGGAATCGTCGGAGCCACCGGTCAGGTCGGCACAGTCATGCGCAGCATCCTGGCCGAGCGGAAGTTTCCCCTCGACGAGCTGCGGCTCTTCGCCTCCGCGCGTTCCGCCGGGACCGTCGTCGACGGCGTCACGGTCGAGGACGCCTCCACCGCCGACTACACCGGCCTCGACATCGTGCTCTTCTCCGCCGGTGGCGCCACCTCCCGGGCCCTCGCCGAGAAGGTCGCCTCCCAGGGCGCCGTCGTGATCGACAACTCCTCCGCCTGGCGCGGTGACCCCGAGGTCCCCCTCGTCGTCTCCGAGGTGAACCCGCACGCGGTCAAGGACCGCCCCAAGGGCATCATCGCCAACCCGAACTGCACCACGATGGCCGCCATGCCGGTCCTCAAGCCCCTCCACCAGGAGGCCGGCCTGACCGCGCTGATCGCCACCACCTACCAGGCCGTCTCCGGCTCGGGCGTGGCCGGTGTCGCCGAGCTGCGCACCCAGGCGTGTGCCGTGGCCGAGAACGCCGACCAGCTGGCGTTCGACGGCGAGGCCGTCGCGTTCCCCGAGCCGACCGTCTACAAGCGCCCGATCGCCTTCAACGTGGTCCCGCTGGCCGGTTCGATCGTCGACGACGGCTCCTTCGAGACCGACGAGGAGCAGAAGCTCCGCAACGAGTCCCGCAAGATCCTGGAGATCCCGGAGCTCAAGGTCTCCGGCACCTGCGTGCGCGTCCCCGTCTTCTCCGGCCACTCCCTCCAGGTGAACGTGCGCTTCGACCGCCCGATCAGCGTCGAGCGCGCCTACGAGCTGCTCAAGGACGCCGAGGGCGTCGAGCTCTCCGAGATCCCGACCCCGCTCCAGGCCGCCGGCAAGGACGCCTCGTACGTCGGCCGCATCCGCGTCGACGAGACGGTGGAGAACGGCCTCGCGCTGTTCCTCTCCAACGACAACCTGCGCAAGGGCGCCGCGCTGAACGCGGTGCAGATCGCGGAGCTCGTCGCGGCCGAGCTCAAGGGCTGACGGCGGGTCACCTCCTGGAGGGGCGGCTTCCCGTTGCGGGGAGCCGCCCCTCCGCCGTGCGCGCCCGTGCCACAGTTCCCTCATGAGCCAGATTCCCGAGGGTGCCGACATCGCCGTGCGTCCGCAGGCCCTGCACGTCGCGGTCGGCTGGCGGACCGGACACGGGGTGCCCGACATGGACGTCTCGGCGCTGCTCCTGGGGGCCGGGGAGCGGGTCAGGGGCGATGCCGATCTGGTGTTCTACAACCGGACCGAGCACCCTTCGGGGGCCGTACGGCACCTGGGCAGGTCGGCCCCCGGCGCGGCCGGCAGCCCGGCGGCCGACTGGCTGTGGCTGGATCTGTCGCGCGTGGAGCCGGAGGTGGGGCGGCTCGTGGTCGTGGCCTCCGCCGACGGCGGAACCTTCGGGCAGGTCCCCGGGCTCGACGTGCAGGTCACGGACGCGGCCGGGGCCACCGTGGCCTACCGCGCGCTCGGGAACGCGACGACGGACACGGCCTTCGTCTTCGGCGAGTTCCACCGGCGGGGCGACGGCTGGCGCTTCCGCGCGGTCGACCGGGGGTACGCCTCCGGGCTCGCCGGGCTCGCGACGGACTTCGGCATCGTGGTGGAGCCCCCGCCGCCGCCGATCCCGGGCCCCGGCTACGTACCGCCGCCGCCCACACCCGCGCTCCCGCCGCCACCGCCGCGGCTCCCCGCCCCGCCCCCGCCCGTGCCCGGGGTCCCCGCCGCTCCGTACGGCGGGGAGTTCCGGCCCGGCACCTACCAGGGGCGCGGCAAGGAGACCGTGCGCTGCGACCCGGGGCTGCCGGCGGGCCGCTGGGTGCTCCTGGAGATCGAGTCGTACCACTCCCTGTCCACCACCATCGAGACCTGCGACGCCCACGGCCGCGCCGAGGAGTACCTGCTCGCGGCGTACGAGGACGACGTCCGCGCCCGTACGGTCGCCCTCGTCCCGCGCGCCCGGCCGCTGACCCTGCGGGTGGACGCCGACGCCCCCTGGACGCTGCGGGTGCTGCCCCTCTCCCACGCCCGCCGCTTCGACAGTCACGTCGAGGGGCTCGCCCACGATCTGGTGGTCTACGACGGGCCGTCCGGAGTGCTCGACTTCGCGCACGGCGGCGCGGCGCGCTTCACCGTGCACCGGCACACCCCGCCCCAGGATCCGCTCTACGACGACGAGGAACGGGACCTGCTGGTCAACGCCGTCGGCGAGGTACGGACGAGCGTGGCCGTGCCCGGTCCCGGGCTGTTGCGGATCAGTGGTGACGGACCGTGGAAATGCGCCGTGCGCCGCTGAGGCACCCCGTGGAAGGATGGGCCAAACGTCACGAAACCGAGGAGTTGACCGGGTGCCTGGCACAAACCTGACCCGTGAAGAGGCCAAGCAGCGGGCGGCGCTGCTGACCGTGGACGCGTACGAGGTCGAACTGGACCTCACCGGTGCGCAGGAGGGCGGCACCTACAGGTCCGTCACCACCGTCCGCTTCGATTCCGCCGAGGCCGACGCCGAGACCTTCATCGATCTCGTCGCCCCCGCCGTCCACGAGGTCGTGCTCAACGGCCAGGCGCTGGAGATCGGCGCCGTCTTCCGGGACTCCCGGATCGCCCTGCGCCATCTCGCGGCCGGGCGCAACGAGCTCAAGGTCGTCGCGGACTGCGCGTACACGAACACCGGTGAGGGCCTGCACCGGTTCGTCGACCCCGTCGACGACCAGGCCTATCTGTACACGCAGTTCGAGGTGCCGGACGCGCGACGCGTCTTCGCCTCGTTCGAGCAGCCCGACCTCAAGGCGACCTTCCAGTTCACCGTGAAGGCGCCGAGCGGCTGGACGGTGATCTCCAACTCGCCGACGCCGGAGACGCCGAAGGACGACGTGTGGGTCTTCGAGCCCACCCCCCGGATCTCCACGTACATCACGGCGCTGATCGTGGGCCCGTACCACTCGGTGCACTCGACGTACGAGAAGGACGGGCAGAGCGTCCCGCTCGGCATCTACTGCCGTCCGTCGCTCGCCGAGTTCCTCGACGCCGACCACATCTTCGACGTCACGCGGCAGGGCTTCGACTGGTTCCAGGAGAAGTTCGCGTACGACTACCCGTTCGCGAAGTACGACCAGCTCTTCGTGCCGGAGTTCAACGCGGGCGCGATGGAGAACGCCGGCGCGGTCACCATCCGCGACCAGTACGTCTTCCGCTCGAAGGTGACGGACGCGGCGTACGAGCGGCGCGCCGAGACGATCCTGCACGAGCTCGCCCACATGTGGTTCGGCGACCTCGTCACCATGGAGTGGTGGAACGACCTCTGGCTGAACGAGTCGTTCGCGACCTTCACCTCGGTCGCCTGCCAGGCCTCGGTGCCCGGCACCCGCTGGCCGAACGCCTGGACGACCTTCGCCAACGCGGAGAAGACCTGGGCCTACCGCCAGGACCAGCTGCCGTCGACGCACCCGATCATGGCGGAGATCAACGACCTGGAGGACGTGCTCGTCAACTTCGACGGGATCACGTACGCCAAGGGCGCGAGCGTCCTGAAGCAGCTCGTCGCCTACGTCGGCGAGGACGAGTTCTTCAAGGGCGTGCAGGCCTACTTCCAGGCGCACGCCTTCGGGAACACGCGCCTGTCCGACCTGCTCGGCGCGCTGGAGGAGACCTCCGGCCGTGACCTCAAGACCTGGTCGAAGGCGTGGCTGGAGACGGCCGGCATCAACATCCTGCGCCCGGTGATCGAGACCGACGAGAACGGCGCCATCACCGCGTTCGCCGTCAAGCAGGAGGCCCCGGCGCTGCCCACCGGCGCCAAGGGCCAGGCCGTGCTGCGCCCGCACCGGATCGCCATCGGCTTCTACGACCTCGACGCGAGCGGCAAGCTGGTCCGCACCGACCGCCTCGAACTCGACATCGAGGCCGCCGGACTGACCGCCGTGCCGCAGCTCGTGGGCAAGATCCGCCCGGCGGTCGTCCTCCTCAACGACGACGACCTGTCGTACGCGAAGGTCCGCCTCGACGAGGTGTCCCTCACCAACGTCACCGCGCACCTCGGCGACTTCGCCGACTCGCTGCCGCGTGCCCTGTGCTGGGCCTCCGCCTGGGACATGACCCGCGACGGCGAGCTGGCCACCCGCGACTACCTGGAGCTCGTGCTCTCCGGCATCGCCAAGGAGTCCGACATCGGCGTGGTCCAGTCGCTCCAGGGCCAGGTCAAGGCGGCCCTTGAGCTGTACGCGGCGCCGGAGTGGCGGGCCGAGGGCCTGGCGCGCTGGGGCACCTTCGCGCAGGAGCAGCTGCGCGCCGCCAAGGGTGGCGGCGACCACCAGCTGGCGTGGGCGCGGGCCTTCGCGGCGACCGCCCGCACGGACGCCGAGCTCGACGTGCTCGCCGGGCTGCTCGACGGCGGCGAGGTGATCGAGGGCCTGGCCGTCGACACCGAGCTGCGCTGGGCGTTCGTGCAGCGCCTCGCGGCCACCGGCCGCTTCGACGAGGCGGAGATCGCCGCCGAGCTGGAGCGCGACCGCACGGCGGCGGGCGAGCGGCACGCGGCGACCGCGCGCGCGGCACGTCCGACGGAGGCCGCGAAGGCCGAGGCCTGGGCCTCGGTCGTCGAGGACGACAAGCTGGCGAACGCCGTGCAGGAGGCGGTCATCGGCGGGTTCGTCCAGTCCGACCAGCGCGAGCTGCTCGCCCCGTTCACGGCGAAGTACTTCGCGTCGATCAAGGGCGTCTCGGAGACCCGCAGCCACGAGATCATCCAGCAGATCGTGGTGGGCCTCTACCCGACGCTCCAGGTCTCGCAGGAGACGCTCGACCTGACGGACGCGTGGATCGCGGAGCACGACCCGGCCCCGGCGCTGCGCCGTCTGGTGACGGAGTGCCGCGCGGGCGTCGAGCGCGCGCTGAAGGCACAGGCCGCGGACGCGGCCGCCGCCTGACGGTGGCGCTGAGGTGAGGAAGGGCCCCCGGACCGCTGACGGTCCGGGGGCCCTTTCGGTGCGCTCGGTTCTTTCGGTACGGGCGGTTCTTTCGGTACGGGCGCTTCTTTCGGTGCGCTCGGTTCTTTCGGTACGGGCGGTTCCTTCGGTACGGGCGGGATCAGCCCAGGGAGTCGATCCACTGCCAGCCGCCGGTGCCGACGGTCGCGGCGGGCCCGAAGCCGGTGGGCGTGCCCGGCAGGATCTCCAGGTTCTCGGCGGTGCCCGCGGTACGGGTCGACCACAGGTCGGGGCGGCCGTCGCCGTTCACGTCGCCGGCCGACAGCAGGAGGCGGCGGTCGGCGACGGCCGCCGGGCCGCCGTCGAGGGTGGCCGGGTCGGTGGGGAGGTGCTGGGTTCCCTGGCTCGTGTACTGCTTGAGCTCGCCGGTCGCGCGGTCCCTGGCCCAGACGTCGGCCCGTCCGTCACCGCCGGTGTCGCCGGGTGTCAGCACGTCGTACGCGGCCCACTCGGCGTCGCCGATCGGCAGCGCCGCCTTGGGGGCGAAGGTGGGCTGTCCCGCCGTGGGCGCGCCACCGCGGTGCAGCCACAGCCCGGTGCCGCTGCGGACGAGGACGTCGGGCAGGTCGTCGCCGTCGACATCGCCCGCCGCGAGGGGGGTGAGGCCGCTCCAGCCGGTGGGCCGGCCGCCCATGGCGATGCGCGGTCCGAGGTCGCCGCTGCCGGTGCTGGGGTAGACCCACAGGTCGTCGCCGATGCGGGCGAGCACGTCGGGACGGCCGTCGCCGGTCCAGTCGCCGCGGTGGCTGATGACGGCGCCGGCCCAGCCGCCGGTGCCGATCAGGCGCGGGGTGCCGAGGACGCCGTTGCCCGTACCCGGGTACAGCCGCAGATTGCCGTCGTCCTTCACCGCGAGGAGGTCGGGGCGGCCGTCGCCGGTCAGATCGGTGTCGACGCCGGTGGGGTGGGCCGCGGCGCGGAGCAGCTTGTGGTCGGAGAGGGGCCTGGTGCCGGGCGACTCGGGTGTCACGGCGTCGGCCCGCACGGTGTGGAAGTCGCGCGCGCTGAGGAAGACGTGGTCGAACTTCTTGCCGCTCGCGATGGTCGGCTCACCGGTGTGGCAGGAGGTGGCGCCGCCGGCGATGCACTCCTGCGTGAAGAAGGTCGGGTCCGTCCCGTCGGCCTCGACGAAGGGGCCGGTGCCGGGCAGACCGGCGCGGATCGGGTCCAGGGCGGCGTCGTAGTCCACTGTCGTGCCCGCGTTGAGGTCGGCGCCGAGGATCACCGGGGCTCCGGCGTCCCAGGTGTCGATGTACGCCATCGCCTGCGCGGAGCCGTTGTCCGGCACGATGTACTGGGCGAGATGGGTGTTGCACACCAGGGTGATGCGCCCGTCGACGGGGCCGCGGGCGCAGAGCACCGAGCGCGGTGACTGGCCGGCCGGGACCGTGAGGGCGGCCGCGTACCGCTCCACGGCGGGAGCCTTGACGAAGATCCCGAGGCCCAGCCGGGTGTCGGTGGACCACTTGGCGCAGCCGGGCCAGGTCCTGGCGGACGTCCATACGGCGCTGTAGCCGGGGAGCGCGTCGCGCAGGGCGGCCCACTGGCCGATGCACAGCTCCTGGAGCATGAGGGCGTCCGTGTCCCAGGCCAGGGTCTCGTCACGGAGTTCGGCCGTCCAGGTGGGCAGGTCGAGGTCGCTCCGGCACTCCTCCCACCCGCCGCAGACGTTGTACGTGATCGTGCGCACCGGCGGCGCGGTGGCCGGGTCGACGACGTCCTCGGCGAAGGCCGGGGCCGTGAGGCCGGAGAGCAGTGCGGCGGCGAGGGCGAACGCGGCCGCGAGGCGGGCGGCGCCCCTTCTCACCGCCGATCTCGCTCTCGCTGTCGAGCGAAGTCGTTGCATCGGTCCCCCAGTTGCTCGATGGTCGCGCACAGCCGGATGATCTTCGCAGGCATCGGCGGAACGGCGAAGGGGCACCCTCCCCCACGGAGGTGCCCCTTCGCCGTGTCTGGAGTCCGCCCGGCGGACGGGCGTCGGCGCGCGGCCGCGCCGCCGGGCGGAGGACCGGGGGTTCCCCGCGTCAGCCGCCGAGCGCCGCGTACCGGGCACGCAGGTCGGCCGCGCCCTGCTCCGTCAGCGTGCCGTGGAGCCGCATGCGGGCGACGCCGCCGTCGGGGAAGGCGTCGAGGCGGACGTGGGTGACGACCGCCTGCGCGGGGAGCTTGAAGCGGTGCAGGGTGTCGGGCTGGAGGCGGGTCCTGGGGATGATCTCGAACCACTCGCCCGTCTCGCCGTTACGGCCCTGGAGCGCGATCCAGCCGGCGGAGTTGCCCTTGAGGTAGGCGGTGTCGATCTCGACGGCGCGGACGGCGCCCTGGGCGGCGAGCCGGAAGCGGACCCAGTCGTTGGTGCCGCGGACCCGGCGGCGGCGGTTCTCCCAGCCGTCGTCCATCTTGCGGGAGGTGCCGGGCAGGATGATCTGCGTCGGCGAGGAGTAGAACCTGTCCGAGGCGTCCTCGTACGAGCCTCCGTTGAGCACGGAGATCAGGTCGAGGGTGCCGAGGAGGTCCAGCCACTCGGGGTCGGGCACGACCTCGCCGTGGACGCGGAGGCGGGCGATGCCGCCGTCGGGGTGCTGGCAGAGGCGCAGGTGGGTGTAGCGGCGCTCGACGTCGACGGGGAAGCCGTTGGCGGCGTGGCCGCGCACGGGGGTCGGCGGGACGAGCTCCTCCCACTTCGCGTCGAGCAGTTCCGCGGGGCTCGGCGTGCCCTCCACCATGGTGGCCTGGACGCTCACCCGCTGCGGGTAGTTGCCGCGGAAGTGGGCGGTGTCGACGATGATTCCGCGGATCACGCCGGGGGCGCCGAGGCGGACGATCGCCCAGTCGTGGTCCTCGAGGGCGGGGAAGACGTTCTCGGCGTCGGCGCCGCGGCGGCGGCGGGTCTCCCAGCCGTCCATGATCTTTCCCTTGTGGCCGAAGTGCTCCGGATCGAAGACGGCCCGCTCGCGGACGAGGAGGTTCTCGCGCTCGGCGAAGAACTCGTCGTTGGCGGCCACGACCCCGGCGCCGAGCCGGCGGTCGGCGAGGTCGACGAGCTCGGTGAAGGGGAAGTCACCGGAGCGGTAGTCGGCGTACGGGTCGCCACCGGAGTAGGGGGCGGCGGCGTTGGCGTGCGGGTCCGTGTTCTCGTCGTGCGCGTCGAAGCTGCTCATGGCTCGACCCTCCCGCGCCCACTCCCTCCCGGTCCATCGAATGTTTTCGATGGTGTTGTTCAGCTCTGCTGAACGGTTGCGGGAGTCAGCCTGCTGACGGTGGTGGGCGTCAGCTCTGCTGACGGTGGTGGGCGTCAGCTCTGCTGACGGTGGTGGGCGTCAGCTCTGCTGACGGTGGTGGGCGTCAGCTCTGCTGCACGGTTTCGCGGGCCGCGGCCGCCTGCCGGAGCGCGGCAAGCACCCGGGCCACCGCCGGGCCCTCCTCCGCCCCGCGCCGTACCGCCGCGACGACATGGCGGCGCGGCTGGTCGGCGGAGAGGACGCGCATGACGACCCCGGCGCCGCCCCGGCGGTCGGCGGAGGCCATCCGGGGCACGAGCGCGATCCCCATCCCTGCCTCGACCATGGCGAGGATCGCGGTCCAGCCGGAGGCGCTGTGGGCCTGTTCGGGGACGAAGCCGGCGGCCTCGCAGGCGGCGGTGGTGATCTCGGACCAGGGTCCGGAGCCGCCGAAGATCCACGGTTCGGCGGCGAGGTCCGCGAGGCGGAGGCCGGGCGCGTCGGCGAGCGGGTGCCCGGCGGGCAGGGCGACGTCCAGGGGGTCGGCGAGGAGGGGCACCCGGCTGAACTTGGGGTCGCGCACCGAGGGCGCGTGGGCGGCGAGCGAGAGCGCCAGGTCGACCTCGCCGGCCGTGAGCAGCTCGTACGCCTCCGCCGCCTCGGCCTCCCGGACGCGGATGTCGAGCCCGGGGTGGGCGGTCCGCAGCTGGCGGACGGCGGGGACGACGAGCGCGGGCACCGCCGTCGAGAAGGCCGCCACCCGCAACTGCCCCGCCTCTCCCCGCAGATACCCGTCGAGCTCGGCGTCGGCGCGCTCCAACTGCGCGAAGACCACCTCCGCGTGCCGCAGCACGAGATGGGCGGCGTCGGTGAGCCGGACCCGGCGGCCCTGCGCCTCAAGGAGGCGTACGCCGAGCTGTTTGGCGAGGTTGGTGAGCTGCTGCGACACGGCCGAGGGGGTCATGAGCAGGGCCTCCGCGGTCGCGGTGACGGTGCCGCGGTCGCGGAGGGTGCGGAGGATCTGGAGCTTCTTGATGTCCCACTCGGTCATGGGGCGCAACCTACCGGGCGCACCGGGCGGCGTTCAGCGGCCTCGGGCCGAGGCGAGCGCGACTCCACCGAGGACGAGCGCCATGCACACGACCCCGAGGACGCCGAGGCGTTCGCCGAGGAGCGCGTACGACAGGAGGGCGACGCAGACGGGCTGGAGGTAGTAGACGACGCCCGCGCGGGCCGCGCCGATGAGGCCGATCGCCTTGTTCCAGGCGAAGAAGGCGACGGCGGAGGAGAAGACGCCGACGTACAGCAGGGGGCCGACGGTCGCGACGCCGAAGGTGAACCCGCCCTGGACGACGAGGGACACGGCGTACGCGGGGGCGAGCATCAGGGCGCCGAGCAGGAAGGTGGTGAAGAGGAAGGCGAGTCCGTCGATCTCGGCGGGCTTGCGCCTGAGCAGGGCGCTGTACGAGGCGAAGGAGAGGGCCGCGGCGAACATCCACAGGTCGCCGACGGCGAAGTCGAAGGCGAAGTCGAAGGCGAGCCGTCGCCGGACGAGCCCTTTCCGACGAGCAGGAGCACTCCCAGCGCGGCGGTCAGCATCCCGAGGATCCGGCGGGCGCCGAGGCGTTCGCCGCCGAGCCGGGTGTAGACCGCCATGATCACCGGGGAGGCGGCCATGATCATGCCCATGTTGGAGGCCGAGGTGGTGAGCCCGGCCTGGTGCACGAGGGTGTTGTAGAGGGCGACGCCGAACAGCGAGGCGAGGGCCACGAAGCCGAGGTGGCGGCGGATGGTCCGCCACTGTCGCAGGAACGGGCGGGCGGCGAAGGGCGCGACGGCGAGCAGCGCGATGACCCAGCGCCAGAAGACGGCCTGGACGGGCGGGACGCTGTCGGCCATGTCGCGGGTGGCGACGAAGCTGCCGGACCAGACGACGGTGGCGAGCAGGGCGAGGAACACGCCGAGGCCGGCGCCCCGCGCGAGCTTCCTCGCGGGCGCCGGCCTCTCGGTGGCTGCGGTGGTGGTGTCGGTTTCGGTGGTCGGATGGCGGGCGGTACCGGCGATCGGGCTCATGCCGCCTACCGTCGCACCCCCGAACTCTCCAGATCCATCGAAACTTCCTGACTGCTCTTTTCAGTTGAGCTGAACGATTCGAGCTTCTTGCCGCTCTTGGGAGTCCAGGGCCCCATCTGGCCGACCAAGGTCGCACCGAAGGCGATGACCATGCCGACCAGCTGCACCGGACCGAGCGCCTGGTCGAGCGCCACCCAGCCGATGATCGCCGCGGTGATCGGCGAGAGGGGGCCGAGGAGGGTGGCCGAGGAGGCACTGAGCCGCTCGATGCCGCGGAACCAGAGGAAGTAGGAGATCGCGGTGTTGCCGAAGGCGAGGTAGGCATAGCCGGCCAGGTGGGCGCCGGTCAGGGCCGGCGGGGCGCCCTCGATCAGGAAGGCGATCGGCAGGATGACCAGGCCGCCCGCGGTGAGCTGCCAGCCGGTGAGCGCGAGGGCGCCGACGCCCTCGGGGCGGCCCCAGCGCTTGGTGAAGACGACGCCCGCCGACATCGAGAGGGACGAGAGCAGTCCGGCGACGACGCCGACGAGGTCGAGCGCGGCCCCCGCCTTGAGGACCACGAGGCTGACGCCAAAGGCGGCGGCGACGGCGGTGATCAGGGATTTCGCCGTGGGCTTGTCCCCCAGGAAGAGCGCGGCGAGGCCGACGACGAAGAGCGGGCCGACGGAGCCCACGACGGCGGCGACGCCGCCGGGCAGGCGGTAGGCGGCGAGGAAGAGCAGCGGGAAGAACGCGCCGATGTTGAGGGCGCCGAGGACGGCGGACTTCCACCACCAGGCACCGTGCGGGAGCTTGCGGGTGAGCGCCAGGAGCAGGAGTCCGGCGGGCAGGGCGCGCATCAGGCCGGTGAAGAGGGGCCGGTCCGGCGGCAGGAACTCGGTGGTGACGAAGTAGGTGGAGCCCCAGGAGATCGGGGCGAGAGCGGTCAGCGCGACGACGGCGACCCTGCGGGACATGACGGTTCCCCCTTGCTGCGGATACCTGCCGGCTGCGGAGCCGGACTGGCTTGGCGGTAATTAACTTACCACTAAGCTACTTACTCGCAAGTGTCTTAGTTGCCATCGAGGGAGAAGGAAGGGAACACTGGAACCATGGAGACGCAGACCCCGGCCCATGACGCCGTCGACGCCATCACCGACCAGTGGGCGGCCGTCCGCCCCGACCTGGACACCCGGCCGATGGCCGTCTTCGGGCGGATCTACCGGCTGGCCAACGCGATGCGCGGCAGGGTCGACAAGGCGTACGCGCCCTACGGCATGGCGCTCGGAGAGTTCGACGTGCTCGCGACGCTGCGCAGGTCCGGGGAGCCGTACACGCTCTCACCGCGCGAGCTGACCGCCACGCTGATGATCACCACCGGCGGGATGACGGGCCGGCTGGACAAGCTGGAGAAGGCCGGGCTGCTCACCCGCAGCCCCGACCCGAACGACCGGCGGGGACTGCGGGTGACGCTCACGGAGCACGGCAGGGAGCTGGTGGACCAGGCCGTCGGGGCCGGGCTCGGGCAGCAGCGGGCGGCGCTCGAGTCGGCGCTCACCGAGGAGGAGGCGGAGCAGCTGGCCGGGCTGCTGCGCAAGCTGCTCGCCACCACCGTGTAGACGGGAAGCGGCGCGCGCACGCGTGCGAGGGCGCCGCACGGTACGTCGGTACCGTGCGGCGCCCTCGGAGAGGAAAAGCGGAGGCGGTTACGCCTTCTTGGACTTGTCGAGCACCATCACCAGGCCGGCGATGACCAGGAACAGCGCCAGCGGGGCGGCCACGAACAGGCCGAGGGTCTCGACGACCTCGAGCTTGGGGGCCGGGTCGTCACCGTCGTCGCGGGTCAGCGCGAGCGCGGGGGACGACATGAGCAGCATCATCAGCGTCGTACCGGCCGCGACGGCGCCGGCGCGCAGGGCGTTCTTCTTGTCCACGGTGCAAACGTAGCGAACACCTAAACGGACCGCGCGCCCGGGGGTACCGTACGGGCGTTCCCGGCGCCCTGACGGGCGTTCCCGGCCCCTCCTCCCGGGTCCGTACGGGCGTGCAGCTCGCGCAGCAGGGCATGGGCGCGGGGCGAGGCCGCGAGGCGCTCCAGGGTGAGCGGCTGCCCGTCCGGGCCCGCCACCGGCAGCCGCCAGTTGGGGTACTCGTCCCAGGTGCCCGGCAGGTTCTGCGGCCTGCGGTCCCCCACCGCGTCCGGCAGCCACACGCCCACCATCCGGGCCGGGGTGCCCAGCAGGAACCGGTGGACGGCCAGGATCTCGGCCTCCTCGTCCCCCGGGCCCTCCGGGAGCAGCCCGAGCCGCTGGAACAGGCTCAGCCACTCGGTGGTCTCGGCGGCGTCCTCCGCCCGGTCGCGCTCCGGGTCGCCGTCGACGAGCCCGAGCCGGTGCCGCAGGGCGACGTGGTCGCCGGAGAGGCGGGCGGCCGTCGGGGGCAGGTCGTGGGTGGTGGCGGTGGCTACGCACTCCGCGCGCCACTCCGCCGCGGGCACCGGACGGCCGGTGCCCGTCCAGTCCCGCTCGAACCACAGCACGGACGTCCCGAACACCCCGCGCCGGGACAGCTCCTCGCGTACGCCCGGCTCGACCGTGCCGAGGTCCTCGCCGATGACGAGGGCCCCCGCGCGGTGCGCCTCCAGGGCGAGGACGGCGAGCATCGCCTCGGCGTCGTACCGGACGTACGTCCCCCCGGTCGGCTCGCTGCCCTCCGGCACCCACCAGAGCCGGAACAGACCCATCACATGGTCGATGCGCAGGGCGCCCGCGTGCCGCAGGAGTTCCCGCAGGAGGCCGCGGTACGGGGCGTAGCCCGCGGCGGCGAGGGCGTCGGGCCGCCAGGGCGGCAGGCCCCAGTCCTGGCCGCGGGCGTTGAAGGCATCGGGCGGGGCGCCGACCGACATGCCGGCCGCGAAGGCCTCCTGCTGGGCCCAGGCGTCCGAGCCCTCCGGGTGGACGCCGACGGCCAGGTCGTGGACGATCCCGACCTCCATCCCGGCCTCGCGGGCGGCCTCGGCGGCCTCGGCCAGCTGCCGGTCCGTCAGCCAGGCCAGCCGGCAGTGGAAGTCGACCCGGGCGGCGAGGGCGGGGTCGGCGCGCACGGCGCGCTCCGCGGAGCGCGGCTCGCGCAGCGCCTCGGGCCAGGCGCGCCAGTGGGGCCCGTGCCGCTCGGCGAGGGCCTGGTAGGTGGCGTGGTCCTCCAGGGCGCGGCCCCGCTCGGCGAGGAAGTCGTGGTAGTCGGCCCGCCTTCCCGGCCCGAGCTCCACGCCCCCGACCACGAGCTCCAGGGCCCGCCGTTTGACGTCCCACACCGCGTCACGGTCGATCAGCGCCCCCTTGCCGAGGACCCGTTCGCGCAGTTCGGCCGCCTCGGCGAGGATCCGGTCGAGCTCCTCGCGCCGGGCCGGGTCCACGTACGCGTACTCGGGGACGGACTCGACCCGCAGATGGACCGGGTCCGGGAAGCGGCGCGAGGAGGGGCGGTACGGGGAGGGGTCGCTCGGCGCCCCCGGCACGCCCGCGTGCAGCGGGTTGACCTGGACGAAGCCGGCGCCGTGCGTCCGGCCCGCCCAGGTGGCGAGCTCCCGCAGGTCCCCGAGGTCGCCCATGCCCCAGGAGCGGGTGGAGAGCAGCGAGTAGAGCTGGACGAGCAGGCCGTACGCGCGCCGCCCGGGGACGGGCACGCGCGGGGGGCTCACGATCAGGGTGGCGGTGGCGGCCCGTCCGTCGGGGGCCTGCGCCTCGACGGCGTGGACGCCGAGGGGCAGCCGCTCCCAGTCCGGACCGGTGAGGACCGCACCCTCCTCGGTGGTGACCCGCAGGCGGGTGCCGGGCGGCAGGTCCGCCGGCGGGCGGACGGGCTCCCCGCCCCGCCGCCGGACCAGCGTCGGGGGCAACAGGCGCTCCCGCTCGAACCGTTCCGCCGCTTCGAGGGCGGCGTCGACCGCCTCCGGCGTGGTCGCGTCCACGCCCAGGGCGCCGAGGACGGCCACCACGGCGGCGTCCGGCACGGCGACGGTGACGCCCGCGGAGGGGCTGTACTCGGTGGCGACGCCGTGACGGGCGGCGAGACGGGCCAGGGTCACTTCACACTCCGGGGGACTCCGTGCCGCCCGCACTGCCGCGGACGGTGGGTTCGCTGGTGAGGGGGGCCGCCTCGGTCAGGGGCGGCTCGCTGGTGAGGGGCGTCGTGTCGGGCAGCGGCGGTTCGCTGGTCAACGGGGAGTCGGGGCCTGCCGACTGCTGAGGAATCCGTATCCGTCCGAGGTGGCGGGCGGTCGTGGTCACGGGGGTCTCCCGGTTTCGTCTCGACAGGTGGAGCTACGGGTAACGGCCGGGTGCGCCGGCCTGCGGTCCGGCGGATCACGACCGGACATCACCTAGGCCTACCCACCGCACCTCGTTTTACCGGCGGAAAGTGGCGAAGTGGCGTCATCTCCGTGACGGCTCGCCGGGCAAAGCCGACACATCGACCACGCGCATTGACACCCCAGTGCGACGGGTGGTGGGCTCGTGACCCACTCGTGACCGACCGGCAGAGGCGCCGACCGGGTCGAAGGGAGTTCCCGTGCATCTCGGGCGCAGGAAGCGCACGGCGACGGCGGTCGCCGCCGCCGTCATCGGCGGACTCCTCGGGGGCGCGACCCCGGGCGCGGTGCACGCGGCTCCCGTCCCGCCGGCGGCCGACTCCCCCTCCGCCTCCCCGGCCTCCCCCGCCACGACGGCCCCCGCCACGACCGGTTCGTCGGCCGCCACGCGCGCGCCCGCGCCGACCGCTGCCGCCACCACCGCTACGACCGCGGCCACCACCGCCGCCGGCGCGCCCGCCGTCTGGCCCCGGCCGCAGTCGCTGACCGGCCGCGGGCCCGCCGTACGCCTCGGGGGCGAGGTCACGCTGCTCGCGGACGCCGACGCCGATCCGTACGCCCTCACCGCCCTGCGGGAGCTGCTCACGGCCGCCGGGGTACGGACCGTCCACACCGGGCTCCCGGGCCGAGGCCCGATGTTCCGGGTCGCGGGACCCTCCGGCGAGGCCGCCGAGGAGGCGCTGACCGCCCTGCGCGTGCCCGAGCGGCTCGATCTCCCGCGCGGCGGCTACCGGCTCGCGACGGGCCGCTTCCAGGGCCGGGAGACGGTCGTCCTGGACGGCGTCGGCGAGGACGGCCTCTTCCACGCAGTCCAGACGCTGCGTCAGCTCGTCGGCGCCGGCGGGGAGATCCCCGGGGTCGTCGTGCGCGACTGGCCGGGCACGGCCGAGCGTGGCCTCACCGAGGGCTTCTACGGCCGCCCCTGGAGCCCGGAGCAGCGCCTCGCCCAGGTCGACTTCCTGGGCCACACCAAGCAGAACCGCTATCTGTACGCGCCCGGCGGCGACCCGTACCGCCAGGCGCAGTGGCGCGAGCCCTACCCGGCCGCGCAGCAGGAGGAGTTCCGCGCGCTCGCCGAGCGGGCCCGCGCCAACCACGTGACGCTCGGCTGGGCCGTGGCGCCCGCCCAGTCCATGTGCCTGGCCTCCGACGCCGACGTGACGGCCCTGACGCGGAAGATCGACGCGATGTGGGCGCTCGGGGTGCGCTCCTTCCAGCTCCAGTTCCCGGACGCCGGCTACGGCGAGTGGCACTGCTCGAAGGACGCCGACGCCTTCGGCCGGGACGCCGAGGGCGCGGCCGCCGCCCACGCGCGCGTGGCGAACGCCGTCGCCCGTCACCTCGCCGAACGGCACCCGGACGGCGAACCGCTGACGGTGCTGCCGACGGAGTACTACCAGGACGGTACGACCGACTACCGCGCGAAACTCGCCGGGGCGCTCGACGCGGACGTGCGGGTCGCGTGGACGGGCGTCGGGGTCGTCCCGCGCACGATCACCGGCGGCGAGCTGGCCGGGGCCCGGGAGGCGCTTGGCCACCACCCGCTGGTCACCATGGACAACTACCCGGTCAACGACTACGCGCGGGGCCGGCTGTTCCTCGGCCCCTCCACGGGCCGCGAGCCGGCCGTGGCCGCCGGTTCCGCCGCCTTCCTCGCCCAGGCCATGGAGCAGCCGGCCGCCTCCCGCGTCCCGCTCTTCACCGCCGCCGACTACGCCTGGAACCCGAAGGGCTACCGGCCGCAGGAGTCCTGGCGCGCCGCCGTCGACGACCTCGCGGGCCCCGACCCGGCCGCCCGCGAGGCGCTGCGGGCCCTCGCCGGGAACGACGCCTCCTCGATCCTCGACCCGAAGGGCGAATCGGCCTATCTGAAGCCGCTCATGGCCGCCTTCTGGTCCTCGCGCACGGGCACCGGCACCGCCGCGAAGGAGAAGGCCGCACGGGAACTGCGGGCCGCGTTCACCGTGATGCGCGGGGCCCCCGAGCGGCTCGCGGCCACCGCGGGCGGCACCCTGGACGACGAGACGGGCCCCTGGCTGGAGCAGCTCTCGCGGTACGGCCTCGCGGGCGAGACGGCGGTCGACATGCTGCTCGCCCAGGCGCGCGGCGACGGCGCGGCGGCCTGGCAGGCCCAGCTGCGCCTCGAACCGCTCAGGGAGGCCCTGGGGGCGAGCGGGGTGACCGTCGGCGCCGGGGTCCTCGACCCGTTCCTCACGCGCGCGGTGACGGAGACGGCGGCCTGGACCGGCGCCGACAGGACCCCGGCGCGTCAGGCCGACCGCACCCCCGACTCGTACACCGTGCGTCTCGACCGGGCACGGCCCGTGGAGGCCCTGACGGTGCTGACCGCCCGTACGGACACGACGGCGGACCCGGAGCCGGGCGCCGCCCCGGCCGCACGCGTGCGCACGGACGCGCGCGTGGAGGCGTACGTCGCCGGGGAGGGCTGGCGGGCGGTCGGCCCGCTGTCCGCCTCCGGCTGGACGCAGACCGACCTGAAGGGCCTGCGCGCGGAGGCGCTGCGGGTCGTCTGGAGCGGCGAAGGACCGGCGCCCGACGTGCGCTCGCTGGTGCCGTGGTTCGCCGACGGGCCGCGCGCCGGGCTGGAACTGGCCCGCACGGAGACGGACGCGGAGATCGGCGGGCCCGCGCAGCGGGTGGACGTGGAGCTGACGGGGCTGCGCGCGGGCGAGGTCCGCGGGCCGATGACGGCGAAGGCCCCCAAGGGGATCGCGGTCCGGCTCCCGCGGCAGGCCGTGGTGGAGCGGGGCACCCGGACGACCGTCCCCCTGGAGGTGTCGGTGGGCACGGACGTGCCGGCCGGTTCGTACCGGGTGCCGGTGTCCTTCGCGGGCGAGGAGCGGGTCCTTACCGTGCGGGCCTTCCCGCGCACGGCGGGCCCGGACCTGGCGCGCACGGCGACCGCCTCCTCCTCGGGCGACGAGACCCCGGACTTCCCCGCCTCCGCGGCGCTGGACGGCGACGCGGCGACCCGCTGGTCCTCCCCGGTCGAGGACGGCGCCTGGTGGCAGCTGGAGCTGGCCGAGCCCGCCCGGGTAGGCCGGGTGGTGCTGCACTGGCAGGACGCGTACCCCTCCCGCTACCGCGTGCAGGTCTCCGCCGACGGCCGCGTCTGGCGCACGGCGGCGACCGTCACGGACGGCCGGGGCGGCCGGGAGTCGGTCCGGATGGACGCGGCGGACACGCGCTTCCTGCGGATACAGGGAGAGAAGCGGGCGACGGAGTACGGCTACTCGCTCTGGTCGGTGGAGACCTACGCGGTGGCCCCGCAGGACCCGCCGAAGAAGCCGGAGCAGCCTCAGGAGCCCGAACAGCCCGAGCAGCCTGCGGGCACGCCCGAGGACCGGGACACCCCCTGACGGGTGCCCCGTCCCCGTACACGCGAGAAGGCCCCGTACACGCGAGAAGGCCCCGGGTACGCGAAAGGCCCGGCTCAACCCGTCGTCAGCGCCCTCACAGGGGCGTCCGCGACGGAGTCGATCCGGGCCATCACGTCCTCGGCACCGTACGGCTGGAGGTAGGGCAGCCAGCGGGGGTCCCGGTGGCCGGTCCCGATGATCCGCCAGGCCAGACCGGTCGGCGGGGCCGGTTGGTGCCGCAGCCGCCAGCCGATCTCGCGCAGGTGCCGGTCGGCCTTGACGTGGTTGCAGCGGCGGCAGGCCGCCACCACGTTCTCCCAGGCGTGGGTGCCCCCTCTGCTGCGCGGGACGACGTGGTCGACGCTGGTCGCGACACCCCCGCAGTAGACGCAGCGTCCGCCGTCGCGGGCGAAGAGGGCCCTGCGGGTCAGGGGAACGGGCCCCCGGTAGGGGACCCGCACGAAGCGTTTCAGTCGCACCACGCTGGGAGCGGGGAGGACTTGGGTCTCGCTGTGCAGGAAGGCGCCGGACTCCTCGAGGCAGAGAGCCTTATTCTCCAGTACGAGGACGAGTGCGCGGCGGAGCGGTACGACGCCGAGCGGCTCGTACGACGCGTTGAGGACCAGGACATGCGGCACGGATGCCTCCAATGGCGCCGGCGGCGCGTGGCTCGCGCCGGGACGAACTGCTCTCAGTCTCTCCTCATGCCTGGTCGGAACGCCACCACGTATCGGAACCGGGGTGACGGGCCCGGGGTGTTCTCGACCACATCGGCATCTCTCCCAGTACTTGCCCAGGTGAGGTCCGTCTCTCCCTCGAACACGGCAACAGGACCACGCCCGATGCCCCGTTAGTGTGGAAGGACTGCGTACGCGATGCCTGGAGGTTGCCCCGTGCCCTGGTCCGCCCTAGCGGCTGCCACCGAACCCGAACCCATGCCGGTGACCCTGGACGAGGCGGCGGAGAAGGCCACGAACGCGGCGAGCTGGGTGGAGCAGAACTGGTCCACCTGGCTGAACACCGGGCTGCGCATCCTGCTGATCCTGGTCGTCGCGCTCCTGCTGCGGATGGCCGTCCGCCGTGCCCTGACGAAGCTGATCGAGCGGATGAACCGTTCGGCGCAGGCGGTGGAGGGGACGGCGCTCGGCGGTCTCCTCGTCAACACCGAGCGGCGACGGCAGCGCTCGGAGGCGATCGGTTCGGTGCTGCGCTCGGTCGCGTCGTTCCTGATCCTGGGGACGGCGGGGCTGATGGTCCTCGGCGCCTTCAAGATCGATCTGGCGCCGCTGCTCGCCTCGGCCGGTGTGGCCGGTGTGGCGATCGGCTTCGGCGCCCGGAATCTGGTCACGGACTTCCTGTCCGGCGTCTTCATGATCCTGGAGGACCAGTACGGGGTCGGTGACTCGGTCGACGCGGGCGTGGCCTCCGGCGAGGTCGTCGAGGTGGGCCTGCGGGTGACCAAGCTGCGCGGTGTGGACGGCGAGATCTGGTACGTCCGCAACGGCGAGATCAAGCGCATAGGGAACCTCAGCCAGGGCTGGGCGACGGCGGCCGTGGACGTGACCGTCCGGCCGACGGAGGACCTGGAGCGGGTGCGGTCGGTGATCACCGAGGCGGCGGACTCCATGGCCAAGGAGGAGCCGTGGAACGAGCGCCTGTGGGGGCCGGTCGAGGTGCTCGGTCTGAACGAGGTGCTGCTCGACTCGATGACCGTCCGGGTCTCGGCGAAGACGATGCCGGGCAAGGCGCTGGGTGTGGAGCGCGAGCTGCGCTGGCGCATCAAGCGGGGCCTGGACGAGGCCGGCATCCGGATCGTGGGCGGGCTTCCGACCCAGGCCGAGGAGGCCGCGGCCGATCCGACGGCCGGCATGGCGGCCCCTTCGGCCTTCGCCTCGACGACCTCCCCGCAGTCGGCGGCGGCCACCCCGCTGCCGAGGACGGACCTCACGAAGTAGCGCGTACGTCACGCGTACGGGCGGAACACGACCCCGAACACGACGCCCCCGCAGGTAACGCTTTGGTTGCCTTCGGGGGCGTCGTGCGTTCCCGGGTATTGACGGCCCGGTGACGGGCGCCTTATTTTCCTCCCACCGAATAGGAAACTTTCCTAACAGTGTGACGAAGGAAGCGGACCCCGGCAGGCAGCAGAATGGCCGGAACCGATCAGCTCGGAAGGGCAGGTGCACCCCTCATGGCCGGTACGACCCCGGGAACCCCCGGCACGCCGCGTGTGCTGCGGGCCATGAACGACCGCGCCGCCCTGGACCTGCTCCTCGAACACGGACCGCTCTCGCGGACCCGGATCGGCAAGCTCACCGGCCTGTCCAAGCCGACCGCCTCCCAGCTGCTCGCCCGGCTCGAAGCCGCCGGGCTCGTCGTCGCCACCGGCACCACCGAAGGCCGGCCAGGACCCAACGCCCAGCTCTACGCCGTGAACGCGCGCGCCGCGTACGCCGCCGGACTCGACGTCAACGAGCACCGCATCCACGCCGCCGTCGCCGACGTCACCGGCGAGATCGTCGGGGAGTACGAGCTCCGCACCCCAGGACGCTCCGCCACCGGCGTCGTCCGCCAGGTCACCGACGCCCTCGACGGGGCCGTCAAGGCGGCCGGCATCGCCGGCGCCGAGGTGCGGCGCCTGGTCATCGGCACCCCCGGCGCCTTCGACCCGGCCACGGGACGGCTGCGGTACGCCTCCCACCTGCCCGGTTGGCACTCCCCCACCCTCCTGGAGGAGCTGGCCGCCGCCCTGCCCATGCCCTTCGAGTACGAGAACGACGTCAACCTCGTCGCCATCGCCGAGCAGCGCGTGGGCGCCGCCCGCGGCCACACCGACTTCGCCCTGCTGTGGAACGAGGCGGGCATGGGAGCCGCCCTCGTCCTCGGCGGGCGCCTGCACCGCGGCTTCACCGGCGGCGCCGGCGAGGTCGGCTTCCTGCCCGTCCCCGGCACCCCGCTGGTCCGGCAGGTCGCCAAGGCCAACTCCGGCGGCTACCAGGAGCTCGCCGGTGTGCAGTCCGTCCCGCGGATCGCCCGCGCCGCCGGGATCGAGACGCCCGAGCAGCCGTACGTGAAGGTCGCGAGCGGCCTGCTGGCACGGGCCGCCGAGACCCACGAGGACGACCCCCGCTACGCGGAGCTGCTCGACCGGTACGCCGAGCGCCTCGCCACCGGTCTCGCCTCGATCGTCGCCGTCCTCGACCCCGAACTCATCGTGCTCTCCGGTGACATCCTCGTCGCCGGCGGCGAACCCCTCCGCACCCGCGTCCAGTCCGAGCTCGCCGAGCTCGCGGCCTCCCGCCCGCGGCTCGTCCTGGCCGCCGTGCCCCGGCGCCCCGTGCTGCGCGGCGCCCTCGAAAGCGCTCTCGCGACCACACGCGACGAGATCTTCGACACCTCGCGCTGACCAACCGCCCCGCCCCACCACTCGTCCTCTTCCCCGGTATCCCCTCCACCCCTCGCCACAGGGAGACATCGTCATGCCCGCACACCCGCGCAGAGCAGCCGCCGCGCTCGCCGCCACCGCCTCGATCGCCCTCTTCGCCTCCGCCTGTACGGGCTCCACCGAGAACAAGTCGAGCGACGACCCGAACGCCAAGACCACGATCACCTTCTGGCACGGCTGGTCGGCGCCCGCCGAGGTCAAGGCGATCAACGACAACGTCGCCCGCTTCGAGAAGGCCCACCCGAACATCAAGGTGAAGGTCGTCGGCGACATCAACGACGACAAGCTGGGCCAGGCGCTGCGCGCGGGCGGTTCGAACGGGCCGGACGTCGTCTCCTCCTTCACGACCTCCAACGTCGGCAAGTTCTGCGCCTCGGGCGCCCTCGCGGACCTCAAGCCGTTCATCGAGAAGTCCAAGCTGGACCTCGACAAGACCTTCCCGAAGGTCCTCCAGGAGTACACGCAGTTCGAGGGCAAGCGCTGCGCGATGCCGCTGCTCTCCGACGCGTACGGCCTCTACTACAACAAGGACGCCTTCGAGAAGGCCGGCATCAAGGCGCCGCCGAAGACCTGGTCCGAGTTCACCGAGGTCGCCAAGAAGCTCACCAAGGCCAAGGGCGACTCGTACGAGCAGCTCGGCTTCATGCCGAACTACCTCGGCTACGAGACGGTCGTCGAGCACTACATGTCGCAGTGGGACCACACGTACTTCGACGAGAGCGGCAAGTCGAACATCGCCAAGGACCCGGCGTTCGCCGAGATGATGACCTACCAGAAGTCCCTGGTGGACGCCCTGGGCGGCTTCAAGAAGCTCGACAAGTACCGCACGACCTTCGGCGACGAGTGGGGCGCCAAGCACCCCTTCCACACCGGCCAGGTCGCCATGCAGCTGGACGGCGAGTGGCGGCTGAACTTCGTCAAGGACGCCAAGGTGGACTTCGAGGTCGGCGTCGCGCCGATGCCCGTCGCCGACGACGAGCTCGCCGAGTACGGCAAGGGCTACCTCTCCGGCACGATCATGGGCATCGCGCCGCAGAGCAAGAAGCAGAACGCGGCCTGGGAACTGATCAAGTACATGACCACGGACACCGACGCCGTGGTGAGCTTCGCCAACGGCATCGGCAACGTCCCCTCCACCCTGGAGGCGCTGAAGTCGCCGAACCTGAAGTTCGACGACCGCTTCAAGACCTTCCTGGACATCGCCCAGCACCCCGAGTCGACCACCATGACCGGCGCGGTGAACGGCGCCACCTACCAGGAGACCCTCTCCGACCTCGCCCACAAGTACGAGAAGGGCCAGGTCACGGACCTGAAGAAGGGTCTCGCCGACACGGCGGCCCAGATCGACCGCGACATCGCCGCGGCGAAGTGACGGCCGGGACCACACACCCATGAGCACGGACACCCTGCCCGCGAAGGAGGCGGCGGCCCCTGCCGTCGCCTCCCCGGAGGGGCGGAACACCCTGCGGTCGAAGCGCCGGCGCAACGCGCTGCGCACCGCACTGTTCATGTCGCCCTGGCTGATCGGATTCGGCTTCTCCTTCGCCTATCCGCTCCTCTCCACGCTGTACTTCTCGTTCATGCGGTACGACGGCCTCAACCCGCCGACCTGGCGGGGCGTGGAGAACTGGACGTACGTCTTCTCCGACCTGCCCAAGTTCTGGCCGGCGATGCAGAACACCCTCTGGCTGGCCGTCGTGATGGTCTCCTGCCGGGTGCTCTTCGGCCTCGGCATCGGCATGCTCATCACCAGGATCAAGACGGGCGCGGGCGTGTTCCGCACCCTCTTCTACCTGCCGTACCTGGCCCCGCCCGTGGCCGCCACCCTGGCATTCGTCTTCCTGCTCAACCCCGGGACCGGACCGGTCAACTCGTTCCTGGAGGCGGTCGGCGTCCCCGCCCCCTCCTGGTTCAACGACGCCGACTGGGCCAAGCCGGCCCTGACCGTCCTCGCCGTGTGGGGCGTCGGCGACCTCATGGTCATCTTCATGGCCGCGCTGCTCGACGTACCGAAGGAGCAGTACGAGGCGGCCGAGCTGGACGGCGCGTCCGGGTGGCAGCGGTTCCGCTACATCACCCTGCCGAACATCTCGCCGATCGTGCTCTTCGCGGTCGTCACCGGGATCATCGGCGCGATGCAGTACTACACCCAGCCGATCGTGGCCGCCAAGGTCGCCTCGGGGAAGATGGGCGGCTCCGGAGCGGCCTTCCAGCCCGGCTACCCGGACGACTCCACGCTCACGCTCCCGCAGCTCGTCTACAGCCTCGGCTTCAGCCAGTTCAACTACGGCGCGGCGTGCGTGGTGGCACTCGTACTCTTCGCCCTCTCCATGGCCTTCACCGCGCTCCTCATGCGCCGGCGCGGCGGCCTGATCGGCTCGGGTGACTGAACCATGACGACCGCGACACTCCCCGACCGCCCCACGAAGGCGAGCCCGGCCACGAAGGCGAGCCCCGTCGCGAGGACCGCCCGCCGCAAGGCGCTGCTGCACTGGATCGCCGTGCACTCGCTCGGCATCGCCGCGGCCCTGTTCTTCGTGCTGCCGTTCGTCTTCGTCTTCCTCACCTCCCTGATGAGCGACCAGCAGGCGCTCACCCGGGACCTCACCCCGGACTCCTGGCACTGGGACAACTACGTCAAGGTCTTCGAGACCGACGGCTTCCTCACCTGGTGGAAGAACTCCCTGCTCTACGCGGGCCTCGGCACCGCGCTCGTCGTGGTGTCCTCGGTCCCCGTGGCGTACGCGCTCGCCAAGTTCCGCTTCCGCGGCCGGCACCTGTCGCTGCTGCTCGTCATCTCGATGATGATGCTGCCGCCGCAGGTCGTGATCATCCCCATGTACCTGTTCTGGGCCAAGCAGATGGACCTCTCCGGCACGCTGTGGCCGCTGATCGTCCCGATGGCCTTCGGCGACGCCTTCGCCATCTTCCTGCTGCGTCAGTTCCTTCTGACGATCCCGAACGAGTACATCGAGTCCGCGAAGATCGACGGCTGCGGCGAGTTCCGCACCCTGATACGCATCGTGCTGCCGATGGCCAAGCCCGGCATCGCCGCCGTCGCCCTGTTCCAGTTCTTCTACTGCTGGAACGACTACTTCGGGCCGCAGATCTACGCCTCCGAGAACCCGGCCGCCTGGACCCTGAGTTACGGCCTGGAGTCCTTCAAGGGCGCGCACCACACCGACTGGAATCTGACCATGGCCGCGACCGTCCTGGTCATGGCCCCTGTGATCCTCGTCTTCTTCTTCGCCCAGAAGGCGTTCGTCGAGGGAGTCACACTGACCGGAGTGAAGGGCTGAATCACACATGAAGCTCGCTGTCGTGGGGGGCGGCTCCACCTACACCCCCGAACTGATCGACGGATTCGCGCGGCTGCGCGACACCCTGCCCATCACCGAACTCGTCCTCGTCGACCCGGCCGCCGAGCGGCTCGAACTCGTCGGCGGGCTCGCCCGGCGCATCTTCGCCAAGCAGGGCCACCCCGGAAAGATCGTCACCACCTCCGACCTGGACGCCGGCGTCGAGGGCGCGGACGCCGTCCTGCTCCAGCTCCGCGTCGGCGGCCAGGCCGCCAGGAACCAGGACGAGACCTGGCCGCTGGAGTGCGGCTGCGTCGGCCAGGAGACCACCGGCGCCGGCGGCCTCGCCAAGGCGCTGCGGACCGTCCCGGTCGTCCTGGACATCGCCGAGCGCGTCCGGCGCACCAACCCGGACGCCTGGATCATCGACTTCACCAACCCCGTCGGCATCGTCACGCGCGCGCTGCTCCAGGCCGGGCACAAGGCCGTCGGCCTGTGCAACGTCGCCATCGGCTTCCAGCGGAAGTTCGCGAAGCTCCTCGACGTCGCCCCGTCCGCGATCCACCTCGACCACGTCGGGCTCAACCACCTGACGTGGGAGACGGGCGTACGGCTCGGCGGGCCGGACGGCGAGAACGTCCTGCCGCGGCTGCTCGCCGAGCACGGCGACGCCATCGCCGGCGACCTGCACCTGCCGCGCCTGGTCATGGACCGCTTCGGCGTCGTCCCCTCGTACTACCTGCGGTACTTCTACGCGCACGACGAGGTGGTCCGCGAGCTCGGCACCAAGCCCTCGCGGGCCGCCGAGGTCGCGGCGATGGAGAAAGAACTCCTGGAGATGTACGGGGACCCGGCACTCGACGAGAAGCCGGCGCTGCTCGGCAAGCGCGGCGGCGCCTTCTACTCGGAGGCGGCCGTGGACCTGGCCGCGTCCCTCCTCGGCGGCGGGGGTTCGCCGTACCAGGTGGTGAACACGTACAACAACGGCACGCTGCCGTTCCTGCCGGACGACGCCGTCATCGAGACGCAGGCCGCGGTGGGCCGGGACGGCGCGGCGCCGCTGCCGGTCGCGCCGGTGGACCCGCTGTACGCCGGGCTCATCGCGAACGTCACCGCCTACGAGGACCTGGCCCTGGAGGCCGCGCTGCGCGGTGGCCGCGACCGGGTCTTCAAGGCGCTGCTCGCGCACCCGCTGGTCGGGCAGTACGCGTACGCCGAGGGCCTCACGGACCGGCTGATCGCGCACAACCGGGAGCACCTCGCGTGGGCCTGAACGGAACGCTGCTGGCCATCGACGCCGGCAACAGCAAGACCGACGTCGCCGTCGTCGCCCCGGACGGCACCGTCCTCGGCGCGGCGCGCGGCGGCGGTTTCCAGCCCCCTCGGGTGGGGGTGGCGGCGGCGGTCGACGCGCTCGCGGAGATCGTCGGCCGGGCGTGGGCCGAGGCGGGCGGGGGCGGGCTTCAGGAGGGGGGCCTTCCGAGCGGGGGGCTTTCGGGCGGGGGGCTTTCGGGCGGGGGGCTTTCGGGCGGGGGGCTTTCGGGCGGGGGTGGCGGTCGCGCGCCCGTCTTCGCGCATGTCGCGGCCTGTCTCGCCAACGCCGATCTGCCCGTCGAGGAGGCGGAGTTGCGGACCGCGCTCGTGGCGCGCGACTGGAGCCCGTCCGTACGGGTGCACAACGACACGTTCGCCATCCTGCGGGCCGGTCTCGACGAGCCGCGCGGTGTGGCGGTGGTGTGCGGCGCCGGGATCAACTGCGTCGGGATGACCCCGGACGGACGGACCGCGCGGTTCCCCGCGATCGGGAAGATCTCCGGCGACTGGGGCGGCGGCAGCGGCATGGCCGAGGAGGCGCTCTGGTGCGGGGCGCGCGCCGAGGACGGGCGCGGTGAGCGGACCGAACTGGCGCGCGCGCTGCCCGCGCACTTCGGTCTGGAGACGATGTACGAGCTGATCGAGGCGCTGCACCTGGGCCGGATCCCGTTCGAGCGGCGGCACGAGCTGACGCCCGTGCTGTTCCGGGTGAGCGCGGAGGGCGACCCGGTCGCGCTGGCGCTCGTGCACCGGCTCGCCGAGGAGGTCGTCGCCCTGTCGTCGGTGGCGCTGAGCCGGCTCGGGCTGCTCGGCGAGGAGGCGCCCGTGATGCTGGGCGGCAGCGTCCTCGCCGCGCGGCACCCGCAGTTGGAGGACCGGATCGTCGCGCTCCTCGGCACCCGGGCGCCGAAGGCGACGATCGGCTTCGTCACCGCGCCGCCGGTCCTCGGGGCCGGGCTGCTCGCCCTGGACGAGGTGGCGGCGGCTCCGGCGGCGGCCGCCCGGCTCCGGGAGCACTACGGGGCCTGAGCGGTCCGCGTGGCGTGAATGGCCCGCGTGGCGTGAGTGACGTGTGTGGCGTGCGTGCGGGGTGCTTCTTCTCTCCGAAGAGGCGCCCCGCACGCATGTTCACCTGTTCGAGCGACGCCGGACACGGAACCGATCGCCGCCGGGGGACGTATTCAAGGTGAGGGGGCTCGCCCGCGGATGTGCCGGGGGCATGGGGCACGATAGGAACAAGATCGAGTCAATCCCGGTGTGCGATCGGGCCCCTGAGGCCATACTGCTGGCCGGACGGACCGACGTCAGCGACCCAGGGGGAGGTCAAGTGACATACCCGCCGAACGCGCCCGCAGCACCGGCGACGGCGCAGGGCACGGCGCCCGCGCCGGCGCGCCCGGGCACGGTGCCCGCGCAGCCGTCGGCCGTGCCCGCGGGCGGCCCGCCCGCGGGACGCGGGGCCTGGGCCGTGGGCCGGGAGCGGCTCCGGGAGGCCGCGACGACCGAGCCCGGCCGGCTCCAGATCCTCGGGGCCGTACTGGCGCTGCTCGTCGTCGCGTTCGGGGCCGTCACCGCCCTGGAGGTCGCCGACCGCGGCTCCGCCGCCGACGACGTGGTCAGCCGCAGCCAGCCGCTGAGCGCCGACGCCGCCGCCGTCTACCGCTCCCTCGCCGACGCGGACACGACCGCCGCCAGCGGCTTCCTCGCGGGCACCCTGGAGCCCGCGGAGTCCCGGAAGCGGTACGACGAGGACATCGCCACCGCGGCCCGGCTCCTCGTGAAGGCCGCGGCGAACACCGAGGGTGCGAGCGAGTCGGCCCGCGAGATCGCCACGCTCAACGTCCAACTGCCGCGCTACACCGGCCTGATCGAGCGCGCCCGGGCCGCCAACCGGCAGGGCCTGCCCCTCGGCGGGGCCTATCTGCGGTACGCGAACCAGCAGATGACCGGTGAACTGCTGCCCGCCGCCGAGCGGCTGTACGCGGCGGAGACCCGGCGGCTCCAGGAGGACGACGACTCCGCCCGCACCTGGCCCTTCCTGTCGCTGGCGCTCGGCCTGCTCGCCCTCGCCGTACTGGCCTGGGCGCAGCGCCGGAACTACGCCCGCACCCACCGGGTGTTCAACCAGGGTCTCCTCGCCGCCACCGCCGCCTCACTGGTCGTACTGGTCTGGCTCCTCGCCGCGCACACGGTCGTGCGGGCCGATCTCAGCTCCGCGCGGGCGCACGGGCAGGAGTCCCTCCAGCTGCTCAACGAGGCCCGGATCAGCTCGCTCACGGCCCGCGCCAACGAGAACCTCACGGTGGTCGCCCGGGGCGCCGTCCTCACGGAGGACGGCAAGAACGACAAGTACGAGGCGGACTACACGGCGAGCATGACCGCCCTGACGACCGCGCTCGCCTCGGCCCGGGAGCTCGCCGACGACGACGCCGGGCGCGGCCCGGTGGACGAGGCGAAGGAGCGGACGGACGACTGGCAGAAGCGCCACAAGGCCGCCCGCGCCGAGGACGAGGCCGGCAACTACGAGGGCGCGCTGGGACTGATCGTCGGACCGGAGAGGACGACGGGCCAGTCCTTCGACCAGGTCGACGCCGCCCTGGAGCGGGCCCTCGCCCACGAGCAGGCCGAGTTCACCCGCTCCGCCGGGGACGCCAGGGACGCGCTGACGGCGCTGCCGCTCGGCGCGGCGGGGCTCGGGATCCTGGGGGCGGCGGGCGCCGTGCTCGGCATCAACCGCAGACTGTCGGAGTACCGGTGAGAGGGGGCGCGATGCCGAACGGCACGGACCCGCTGACGCGGCGGGCCGCACGGCGGCTGCGGGGCTGGGGCGGGGTCGCCGCCATGGCCGTGGCCTGTGGGCTCACCGCCTCGCTGACGCTGCTGCCGCTGGCACACGAGGGGAGCGGCGCGGACGCCGCGCCCGCGAGGACCGGCCCGGGTCCCGGCGTGGGCACCGGCGTGCAGGTCGGCACCCAGGCCAAGGCCGACACGTGCGAGAACCCGGACGCCTCGCTCCGCCCCGACGGCGCGGACGGCCCCTCGATCCAGGCGATCAAGGACCGCGGGAAGCTCGTCGTCGGCGTCGACCAGTCCAGCTACCGCTGGGGCTACCGGAATCCGGAGAGCCGCACGCTGGAGGGGTTCGACATCGATCTGGCCCGGGCCATCGCGCGGGACATCCTCGGCGACGAGAACGCCGTGATCTTCCGGGCGATCCCGACGAACCAGCGGATCGCCGCCCTGGACAGCGGCAAGGTCGACCTCGTCGTGCGCACGATGACGATCAACTGCAAGCGGATCCAGCAGGTCGCCTTCTCCACCGCCTACTTCCAGGCCGGGCAGCAGGTCCTCGCGCCCAAGCTCGCCAAGGACATCACGGGCTACGACGCCTCGCTGAGCGGCAAGCGGATCTGCACCGCCGAGGGGTCCACGGCCTACGAGGCGCTGGAGGAGAAGTCCTTCGGCGCGGTCTTCAAGGACGAGGCCGACGGCACGAAGGACGACAAGGACCTGCTGACCGTCCCCAACCAGCTGGACTGTCTGGCCCGGCTCCAGCTCGGCGAGGTCGACGCGGTCGTCACCGACAACGCGCTCGCGGCCGGCCAGGCCGCCCAGGACCCCGCGGTCGAGCTCAAGGGCACGCCCTTCACGACGGAGTACTACGGAGTAGCCGCCAAGCTCGGGAACGACGACCTGGTCCGCCGGGTCAACAAGGTCCTCGTGGACTACCGGAACGGCCCCTGGCAGAAGGCGTACGAGCGCTGGCTCAAGGCGGACCTGCCCGGGATATCCGGGCCGCCCGTTCCCCGGTACAAGTGACCCGGCCGACAGCCCCTGCGAACAGCCGCTGTACGCGCGGCGGAAGAGGTGATCGATGGGCGTCACGGGGCCTCCTGGGCCGGTGATGGACCGGGACGAGGTGGACCGTGCGCTGGCGCGGCTCGGCGCCGAGCACAAGGCGGTCGAGGACTCGCTCCTCGCGCTCCAGGACCACGCGGGCCGCAGACTGCTCGAAGGGGCGGAGCTGACCGGCACGACCCGGGACCGCTGGGCGGGCGCCGAGCGGACCATCACCCTGCTCTGGACCTGCTTCGACGTGTACACGAGCGCACTCCGCGAGGCCCGTGAGGTGCGGGCGCGGCGCCGCTGGCCCGGCCGGGACGAGCTCGTGGAGCTCACCGACCGGCTGCGCGGCGAGAGCGTGCTCGTCGCGGGCGGGGCGGGGGAACAGGGGCTGCTCTCCGAGCGGTTCACGCTCGAAGGGCTCGTCCGCCGGATGAACGAGCTGTACGCCTCCTCGCTCGACGTGGTCGTCACGGCCGACGCCGTCTGGTCGGCGCTGCCGGCCCGGATAGACCTGCTCGCCGCGGAGCTGGGCCGGACGCGTTCGCTCGCGCACTCGGTCGGCGTGCGGCCCGGGGAGCACCCGGCCGGCGACGAGCTGGAGGACATCACGGCCGAGCTGACCGCGCTGCGCTCGCAGGTCGTGACCGATCCGCTCGCCTTCTGGCAGCCCGCCATGGGCAGTTCGGCGCCCGGCGGTGGCCGGCCCGACACCGCGCGGTACGACCGGGCGGCCCTGGCCCTTGAGGACATCCGGCGCGAGATCGAGGCGGTCCTCGCGGTCCGGCAGGACTCCGAGGACCGGCTGCTGAGGCTGCGGGACGTGCTGTCCCGCGCGGACCGGACGCTCGCCGAGGCGCGGTCCGCGCGCGGCGAGGTCCTCGCGAAGATCGCCGCCTCCGAGGTGCCGGCCGTCAGCGGGCCGCCGACGGCGCTCCAGGAGCGGCTCGCGGCCGCCGCCGAGTACCGCAGGCACCAGCGGTGGCACCGGCTCTCTCCGCTCCTGGAGTCCCTGGAGCGGGAGGCGGAGGACGAGTTGATGCGGGCCCGGGAGTCGCTGACCGCGGTCACGGCGCCGCTCGCGGTCCGGGCGGAGCTGCGCGGCCGGCTCGACGCGTACAAGGCGAAGGTGGCACGGCTCGGAGCGGCGGAGGACCCGCTGCTCATCGAGCGGTACGACACGGCACGCCGGATGCTGTGGAGCGCGCCCTGCGACCTGCGGGTCGCGGAGCAGGCCGTGCTGCGCTACCAGCAGGCCGCGGCGGACGTACTGTCCGGCCCGAGAGATGCCGGAGGACGACAGTGGTGAGCGGGGAGACGGGTGTGGGGAGCTGTCAGCGTCCCTCGTGCGAGGGCGCGTACGAGGACATGGGAGGCGGCGAGCTGTACTGCGACACCTGCGGGCTCGCCCCGGTCGTCGCTCCCGGAGGGCTGATCGGTTCGACGCCGACGGGCATGGCCGTACCCGGCAGAGGAACCGGTACGGGCGGCATCGGGTCAGGTGTCGGGGGGCCCGATTCGAGCTCCTCGCGGAGCTCGCGGGCGTCCTCGCGGGCCTCGTCCCGCTCGTCGACCTCCCGCCGTTCGGTCTCCGGCCGCCTCTCGCGCTCGCTCTCCGGGACCTCCGGGGGCCGCTCGGTGTCGGTGCGCAGCTCGGGCACGTCGACCGGGCAGTCCGGCCGGAACCGGCTGGGCGCGGGCCTGGTGACGATCCCCGAGGTGCCGCGTCCCGACCCGCGGGGCGCGGTGATGGAGAACCCGGAGGTTCCCGAGCGGAAGCGTTTCTGCTCCCGTTCCGACTGCGGGGCCCCGGTGGGCCGTTCGCGCGGCGACCGGCCGGGCCGTACGGAGGGCTTCTGCACCAAGTGCGGGCACCCGTACTCCTTCGTGCCGAAGCTGCGCGGCGGGGACATCGTCCACGGTCAGTACGAGGTCGCGGGCTGCCTCGCCCACGGCGGCCTCGGCTGGGTCTACCTCGCCGTCGACCGGGCGGTCTCCGACCGCTGGGTGGTGCTCAAGGGCCTGCTCGACACCGGCGACCAGGACGCGATGGCCGCGGCCATCTCGGAGCGCCGCTTCCTCGCCGAGATCGAGCACTCCAACATCGTCCGGATCTACAACTTCGTCGAGCACCTCGACCAGCGCACCGGCTCCATGGACGGGTACATCGTCATGGAGTACGTCGGCGGCAAGTCGCTCAAGGAGATCGCCAACGACCGGCGTACCCCGGACGGCCGGCGCGACCCGCTGCCGGTGGAGCAGGCCTGCGCGTACGGGATCGAGGCCCTGGAGGCGCTCGGCCATCTGCACAGCCGGAACCTTCTGTACTGCGACTTCAAGGTCGACAACGCCATCCAGACCGAGGACCAGCTGAAGCTCATCGACATGGGCGCGGTCCGGCGGATGGACGACGACGAGTCGGCGATCTACGGCACGGTCGGCTACCAGGCGCCGGAGGTGGCCGAGGTCGGCCCGTCGGTCGCCAGCGACCTGTACACGGTGGCGCGGACGCTGGCCGTGATGACCTTCGACTTCCAGGGCTACACGAACGTGTTCCTGGACTCGCTGCCCGACCCGGAGCACATCGAGGTCTTCCGGACGTACGAGTCGTTCTACCGCTTCCTGGTCCGCGCCACGGATCCGGACCCGGCGCGGCGGTTCTCCTCCGCGCAGGAGATGGCGGAGCAGCTGACGGGCGTCCTGCGGGAGGTGGTGGCGCTCCAGTCGGGGCGTCCGCGTCCCGCGCTCTCGACGCTCTTCGGCACGGAGGTCCGGGTGACGGACACCGCGCTCTTCGCCGAGCTGACGGACGACGTGTCGCTGCTCGGGGCCCGCAAGGGTGCCGGGAAGCGGGGCGGCGGGCGACAGGGCGGCGCGCCGGGGGCCCGGCCGGCCGGGTCAGGGCCGGCGCCCGGCGGGCCGGGCGGGCCCGGGCTCGGGTGGCTGCTCGCCGCGGTCGACGCGCCCGCCACCGCGCTCGCGCTGCCCGTGCCGCGCGTCGACACGGGCGACCCGAACGCCGGATTCCTCGCCGGTCTGCTCGCCGCCGCCCCGGCCGAGCTGCTCGGCGCGCTCCAGGCCGCGCCCGCGCCCTCCACCGAACTGCGGCTGCGCACCCTCCGGGCCCATCTGGAGCTGGGCGACGCGGCCACCGCCGTACGGACCCTCGCGGGTCTTGAGGAGCGGGACCAGGACGACTGGCGGGTGGTCTGGTACCGGGGCGTGACCTCGCTGGTGACCGGGGACCACGAGCACGCGGCGCTGGCCTTCGACGCGGTCTACGACGCCTTCCCCGGGGAGCCGTCGCCCAAGCTGGCCCTGGGGATCTGCGCCGAGGTGCTCGGCCAGCTGGACAACGCCGCCGAGTACTACCGCCTGGTGTGGGCCACCGACCCGAGCTTCGTCAGCGCGGCCTTCGGTCTCGCCCGGGTGCAGCTCGCGGCGGGCGACCGCACCGGAGCCGTACGGACCCTGGAGTCCGTGCCGGAGGCCTCGATCCACTACACGGCGGCCCGGGTCGCGGCCGTGCGGGCGCGGCTGCGGCGGCGCCCGGCGCACGAGCCGATCGGCGCCGAGCTGACGGCCGCCGCGGCGCAGGTGTCCGCGCTCCAGGGCTTCGGTCTCGACGCGGTGCGCCGCGAGCAGTTGTCGACGGAGGTCCTCGGGACGGCCCTCGACTGGGTACTCTCCGGGAGTCCCGGTGCGGCACCGGGCGGCGGCGCGCTGCTGCTCGGAAGTGAACTGGACGAGCGCGGACTGCGCTTCGGCCTCGAACGCTCGTACCGGGTGCTGGCCCGGCTCGCCCAGCGGGGCGAGGAGAGGATCGAACTGGTGGAGCGGGCCAACCGCTTCCGCCCCCGGACGTGGGTGTGAGGATGTCGCAGAAGCCGAAGCCGGAGCCGAAGCCGTCGCACGGACTCGCCGCCTGCCCGGGCTGCTCGGAGCCGCTGGACTCGGGTGACCGGTTCTGCGGGGCGTGCGGCTACGAGCTGTCGGCCGTGCCGGCGGCCGAGGCGGAGCCGGACCGTCCGACCATGGCGATCGTCACCCCGGTGGCCTGGCCGGCCGCGCCGCCCCGGGAGGCGGGTTCGCTCTCGACGGCGACCCAGCACCCCGGCGACCTGCCGGGCACCGACTCCGGCGGCCGTGACCTGCCCACGATGGCGGTCCGCACGGACGGCCCGGTGCCGGCGGGCGGGGGCACGCCCGCGTCCGGCGGCGACTTCGAGCTCGCCGCCCCCGACCCCCGTACGGCGGTCCAGGTGGATCCGCCCCAGGCCGTGGAACCCGCCCGTGCCCAGGTCCAGAACCCGGCCCAAGCGCAAGCCCAGGCCCAGGCTCCGGCCCAAGCTCCGGCTACGGCCCCTGCCCCTGCCCCCGCCCCGGCCCCGGCCCCGGCCCAACCGTCGGCGTCCGCACCCGGTGCGGAAGCACCCGACGCCGCTGCCGGCCTCGCCGCCGCTGCCGCGTTGTGCGTGGCCTGCCGGGCCGGGCGGGTGGACACCGACGGCTACTGCGAGAACTGCGGGCACGCGCAGCCGCGCGAGCGGGACCACATGGAGCAGGAGTTCGACACCGTCGCCGCCGTCAGCGACCGGGGACTGCGCCACCACCGCAACGAGGACGCGTTCGCCATCTCGGTGACGACCCTCCCCGACGGCTCCCCCGCCACCCTCGCGATCGTCTGCGACGGCGTCTCCTCGGCGACCCGCCCCGACGAGGCCTCCGCCGCCGCCGCGCGGGCGGCCGGCGCCTCGCTGCTCGCCGCGCTGCCCCGTGGCATCCACCCGCAGCAGGCGATGCGCGAGGCGATCGTCGCCGCCGCCGAGGCCGTCAACTCCCTCGCGGAGGAGCCCGGTCAGGACGGCACCGAGCACGACCCGCACCGGAACTCGCCGGCCTGCACCCTCGTCGGCTCCGTCGTCGCCGACGGCCTGCTCGTCGTCGGCTGGGTCGGCGACAGCCGCGTCTACTGGGTGCCTGACGACCGCACCACCCCGTCCGCGCGGCTCACCGAGGACGACTCGTGGGCCGCCCAGATGGTCGCGGCGGGCCTGATGAACGAGGCCGAGGCGTACGCGGACGAGCGCGCCCACGCGATCACCGGCTGGCTGGGCGCCGACGCGTACGAACTGGACCCGCACACGGCCGCGTTCAAGCCGGACCGCTCCGGGGTGGTCGTCGTCTGCACGGATGGGCTCTGGAACTACGCGGAGGGCGCCGAGGACATGGCGAGGATCCTTCCGCCGGACGCGGCCGGACGCCCGCTGGGCGCCGCGCAGGTCCTCGTCGGGCACGCCCTCGACGGCGGGGGCCACGACAACATCACGGTCGCGCTGCTGCCGTTCACCGTCGCTCCCCCCGGGGCAGGATCCGCCTGAGCGGTCACCGGTCGCCCCCTCTTACTCCCTTCCCTGTTGTCGCCCGAGGAGCCGAAACAGATGGCGAACTTCTCCAAGCCGACCGCGCCGCAGTTCTCCGTGGACGTGTACCAGAACGAGTTCCTGCCGGAGGGCGGCCGCGAGGTCAGCGCCATCGTCACGGTCACCTCGACCGGGGGCGGCACCAGCGGCGCGACCGGCGTCTCCGGATACGCGGGCGGCGGTTCGGCCGGTGTGGTGATCATGGTCGACTGCTCCGGCTCGATGGACTACCCCTCCACCAAGATGCGCGGCGCCCGTGAGGCGACCGCCGCCGCCGTCGACACCCTGCGCGACGGCACCTCCTTCGCCGTCGTCGCCGGCACGCACGTGGCGAAGGAGGTCTACCCGGGGAACGGCCGGCTCGCCGTCGCCGACTCCCGGACCCGGGCCGAGGCCAAGGACGCGCTACGCGGCCTGTCCGCCGGCGGCGGCACGGCGATCGGCACCTGGCTGCGCCTCGCGGACCGGCTGCTCTCCTCCGCCGACCTCGCCATCCGGCACGGCATCCTGCTCACCGACGGCCGCAACGAGCACGAGGCGCCGGAGGAACTGCGGGCCGCGCTGGACGCCTGCGCGGGCCGGTTCACCTGTGACGCGCGCGGGGTCGGCACCGACTGGGAGGTCAAGGAGGTCACCGGCATCGCCTCGGCGCTCCTCGGCACCGCCGACATCGTCGCCGACCCGGCCGGTCTCGCCACCGACTTCACGGCGATGATGGAGCAGGCGATGGGCAAGGGCGTCGCAGACGTCGTACTGCGCCTGTGGACGCCGGTCGGGGTGGAGATCGGGTACGTGAAGCAGGTGGCGCCGACGGTCGAGGACCTGACCGGCCGGCGCACCGAGGCCGGGCCGCGCGCCGGGGACTACCCGACGGGCTCGTGGGGCGACGAGTCCCGCGACTACCACGTGAGCGTGCGCGTCCCGCAGGCCGCGATCGGCCAGGAGATGCTCGCCGCCCGGGTCTCCCTGATCGCCCCGGACCCGGCGGGCGGCGACCCCCGGCCGCTGTCTCAAGGGCTGGTACGGGCGGTGTGGACGGACGACCTGGTGATGTCCACGTCGATCAATCCGCAGGTCGCGCACTACACGGGACAGGCGGAGCTCGCGGACGTCATCCAGCAGGGTCTCGATGCCCGCAAATCGGGCGATCACGACGGCGCGACGGCGAAACTGGGCCGCGCCGTGCAGCTCGCGGCGGCCTCCGGCAACGCGGATACGGCGAAACTCCTTTCGAAGGTGGTCGACGTCGTCGACGCGGTGACAGGTACTGTGCGTTTGAAGGCGAAGGTCGCGGAAGCGGACGAGATGACACTCGAGACCCGCTCCACCAAGACCGTTCGCGTCAAGAGGTAGCCCGGCCCGCCGGGCCGGACGACGAGAGGGGGAAGCACCGACATGCCGACCTGCCCGAACGGTCACCAGTCGGTCTCCGACGACTGGTGCGAGGTCTGCGGCCACCGCATGGCCGGGGCGGGCGCGCCTGCGGGTGCCGTACCGCCGCCTCCCCCGCCGCCGCCCGCGTACGGATATCCGGGCCCCGGCGGCCCCGGTCAGCCCCCGACGGGCCCGCCGCCCGGCGCTCCCGGTGGCCACGGTGCTCCCGGTGGCTTCGGTCACGGGGGCGATCCGAACGCGACCGCGCAGGCGGAGCTCTGCCCGCAGTGCCGTACCCCGCGTGAGCACATGGCGCCGTTCTGCGAGGAGTGCCGCTGGAACTTCCTCACGAACACGGCGACCTCCTACACCCCGCTGGCCCCGCAGCAGTCCGGGCCGCCGCCCGGGCTGAACCTGCCGCCCGGCTTCCAGTCCCCGCCGCCGCCCCCGCAGCAGCAGCCGGACCCCTTCGGGTACCAGGGCTCTCGGCCCTCGCAGGTGAACCGTCCGGCCGAGCCGCTGGGCGCCGAGCCGACGCACCACCAGGCCCCGCCGCAGCGCCGCCCGCCGGCGCAGCAGCAGCCCGTACAGCAGCAGCCCATGCAGCCGCCCGTACAGCAGCAGTCGGCGCCGCCCTCGTTCTTCCAGGCTCCGCCGCCGCAGGCCCCGGCCCAGGCCGCGGCCCCGCCCGCGCCGCCGCAGCCGCGCGCGGACGACGACTGGGTCCTGTCCCCGCCGTCGCAGCCGCAGCCCCCGCAGCCTCCGCAGCAGCAGTTCCAGCAGGCCCCGCCGCCTCCGCAGCAGCACCACCAGGCACCGCCGCCGCCCCCGCAGCAGCAGTTCCAGCAGCAGCCACCGCAGCAGCAGCAGCAGTTCCAGCCGCCGCAGCCGCCCCTGGGCTGGACCGCGGTCATCGGACCGGACCGTGAGTACTTCATGGCGATGATGCACCGCAGCGGGCCGGAGGCCTCGGGCCTCAACCTGCCCGCGTACTCGCCGGACAAGCACCTGCCGCTCCAGGGCAACCAGATCTCCATCGGCCGCCGCCGGCACTCCACCGGCGAGTCCCCCGACATCGACCTGTCGGTGCCGCCGGAGGACCCGGGCGTCTCGCACCAGCACGCCGTGCTGGTGCAGCAGCCGGACGGCTCGTGGGCGGTGGTGGACCAGAACTCCACCAACGGCACCACGGTCAACGGCGGCGAGGAGCCGATCCAGCCCTACGTCCCCGTCCAGCTCCAGGAGGGCGACCGCGTCCACGTCGGCGCCTGGACGACGATCACGATCCGCCGCGGTTAGGTCGCGCCTCGACCGCGGGATCAGGGACGAGCCCGGCCTGATCCGAAGGACGGGCCCTAGCCGACGGACGGCAGGGGCCAGGCGTACGGGCCTCCGGGCTCGTCCAGCCAGGCCCACTGCCGGTCGCCGCTGACCGTCACCCCGAAGCGCTCCCGCCCCGGCCGCCCCTCGCGCAGCCAGAGCGAGAGCGCTTCGCGTCTGTCCAGGACCTCGGCGACGAGACCGCTCAGGAAGCGGAAGCGGTCGTCCCCCGCGGGACCGTGGCGCGGGCCGCGACTGTCCGGGGCGTGGGCGGCGACGCCCCGCAGCGCCACGAAGTACGCCGAGGTCTCCAGGAACCGCCCCTCCGCGTGCGTGCCGTCGTGCACGCGCAGCAGGATCAGCCCGGTGGAGAGCGGGGCGAGGACCAGGGCGCCCGGCCGGCACTGGGCGAGCCAGGGGTACGGGACGGCGGGCACCGCGCAGGTCGCGACGATCCGGTCGTAGGGCGCGTGGTCGGGGCAGCCCCTGGCGCCGTCGGCGGCGAGCACCGCCGGCCGGTATCCGGCGGCGGCGAGATGGGTCCTGGCGGACTCGGCGATCTCCTCGTCGAGGTCGACGGTGGTGACGTGCTCCTCGCCGAGCCGGTGGCAGAGCAGCGCCGCGTGGTAGCCCGTACCGGCGCCGATCTCCAGGACGTCGTCCCCGTCGCGCACGTCCAGGGCGTGGAGCATGAGCGCCATCAGGGACGGCTGGCTCGCGGAGGAGACCAGCTCCCCGTCGCGTACGCGGGTGGCGATCGCCGTGTCCGCGTACGCCCCGCGCAGCCAGCGCTCGCGCCGGGCGGGATCGGGGTCGCCGGCCCAGAGCCGCTCGTAGCCGCCGGTCCCGGGGACGTAGTAGGAGGGGACGAAGAGGTGGCGCGGGACCTCGGCGAAGGCGGCCCGCCAGGCGGGGTCGGACAGCTCGCCCTCCGCCTCGATCCGCCGCACGAGCGCCCGTCGCTCCCGCGCGCCGGCCCCGGCGAACTCGCCCCACGGTTCACCACCCATGCCTCCACTCTCCCGCCGCCCGGGCCCCCGAGCGAGCGCCCGTACGGGTACGGGTCGGACAGGCTCCGGACAGGCCTAGGCCTCCGGTCCTCGGCCGGGTCATCTGAGACGATGGAACGGTGAACGAGATTCCCGGGGAAACGACGCAGGAGCAGACCTTCTACGAGCAGGTCGGCGGCGAGGAGACCTTCCGCCGCCTGGTCCACCGCTTCTACGAGGGCGTCGCGGCGGACCCGCTGCTGCGCCCGATGTACCCCGAGGAGGACCTCGGCCCGGCGGAGGAGCGCCTCGCGCTCTTCCTGATGCAGTACTGGGGCGGCCCCCGCACCTACAGCGACCACCGCGGCCACCCCCGTCTCCGGATGCGCCACGCGCCGTTCACCGTGGACCAGGAGGCGCACGACGCCTGGCTCCGCCATATGCGCGCCGCCCTGGACGACCTCGCCCTCGCCCCCGAGCACGAGGCGGAGCTGTGGCGCTACCTCACCTACGCGGCGGCCTCGATGGTGAACACGGCCGGCTGACGGACCTTCATACCCCACACCCTCACCGCCACCCCCTGGACGGACACATTCCGGAGACGGAACGCCGAATAACGGTCACGATCGCATCAAGGTCGGTCCGTAAGCGGTTTCCAGCCGTACGTGCACTCTGAAAGAGTCCAGGGGAAGTCCGGGGGGACTCGAAGGACTTTCGGAGAACTCTCGGCGGCGTTCGGCGTGCGCGGAGCGGTTCAGGGTTCCAGGGGGATGGGTGACGGGGTTCGTATTCCTGCGTGTCAGGGCTCACCGGCTGCTGTTGGCCGCGGCGCTGCTCGCCGTACTGCTGACCACCACCGTGCTGGCCACGCTCGCCGCCTTCTCCTCCACCATCGGGGACGCGGCGCTCCAGGCGGGGCTCCAGGGGCGGTCGGCGCCCGCCGCTTCGCTGGTCGTGACCGGGCAGGTGGACGCCGCGAAGCGGGCCAGTGCCGACGCGGCGGTGCGCGAGGGGGCGCGGAAGACCTTCGACGGGCTGCCGGTGACCGTACGGCGGCTCGAACGCTCCGGGCCGTACGCGCTGCCCCGCGCTCTTCAGCCACCCGCCGCCCGCAAGGGCGACCCGGACCTCGCCCGCTTCGCCGCCCTCGACCGCTCGCGGCTCTCGCTCGTCCGCGGCGCCTGGCCCTCGGCCGCCCGCACCGGCGGCGTCGTCGAGACGGCGATCCCCGAGGAGGCCGCCCGGCGCCTCCGGGTCGCGCCCGGGACCGTGCTCGCCCTCGGCGACCGGCTCACCGAGGGCAAGGTGGTGAAGACCCGGATCACCGGCGTCTACCGGCCCGTCGACACCGCCGACCCGTACTGGCAGCTCGACCAGGCCGGTGGCCGCGGCGTGCGGACGGTCGCGTTCACGACGTACGGGCCGCTCTTCGTCGACCCGGCCGTCCCCGCCTCCGGAGCGCTCAGCACCGGGGACACGTCCTGGCTCGGCACCGCCGACTTCAGCGGCCTCACGACCGGCGGGATGGACGCCCTGCGCGTCTCGGCGACCGAGGGGCCGAAGGAACTGGCCTCCGACACCGGGCCGTTCGGGACGACGATCGCCGCGACCACCGCGCTCCCGACCGTCCTGGAGCAGACCCAGCGGGCGCTCGTCGTCTCCCGCTCGACCCTCCTCATCGTGGCCGTGCAGCTGGTGCTGCTCGCCGCGTACGCGCTGCTGCTCGTGGCCCGACTGCTCAGCACCGAGCGCTCCGGGGAGACGGCGCTGCTGCGGGCCCGCGGCGGTTCGCGGCGCCGGATCACCGGGCTCGCCGCCGTCGAGGCGCTGCTGCTCGCGCTGCCCGCGGCGATCGCCGCCCCGCTCCTGACCGGCCCGCTGACCCGGCTCTTCACCGAGCGGTCCGCGCTCTCCTCACTCGGGGTACGGCTCGACACGACGCCGTCCCTCCAGGTCTGGCTGGCCGCCGCCGCGGTGGCGCTGTGCTGCGCGGCGGCCGTCGTGGCTCCCGCGCTCGCCGCCGGGGACGGCGCCGCCGTCTCCCTGCGCAAGACCCGCTCGGGCACCTTGCCCGCTTCCGTTCGGGCCGGGGCTGACATCGGGCTGCTGGCCGTCGCCGCCGTCGCCTACTGGCAGTTGCAGCGGCCCGACGCCACCGGCGCGACCCTCGGGGCGGGCGCGGACGGCGGGGGCTCCGTGGACCCGGTGCTCGTCGCCGCGCCCGCCCTCGCCCTGCTCGCAGGGACTGTCCTGACCCTGCGTCTGCTGCCGCCCGCCGCCAAGCTGGCCGAGCGGCGCGCGGCGAGCGGGCGCGGTCTCTCCGCCGCCCTCGCCGGCTGGCAGTTCAGCCGGCGGCCGCTGCGCGGCGCGGGGCCCGTACTCCTTCTCGTCCTGGCCGTGGCGATGGGCATGCTGGCCATCGCGCAGAGCAACTCCTGGGATCGTTCGCAGCGGGACCAGGCCGACTTCCGGTCCGGTGCGGATGTCCGCGTCCTGGCCGCCGGTCCCGGCGAGCCGACGCAGACCCAGCGGCTGGCCGCCGTGCCCGGTGTCACGGCCGTGGCCCCGGTGCACCGCGCCTCGACGGACGTCGCCGGGAAGAACGCGATCGTCCTGGCCGTCGACACCCGCGCGGCCGCGGGCGGACTGCTGCTCCGCCCCGATCTCGCCGGCACCTCCCCCGCTTCCTCCGCTTCTCCCTCTGCCTCCGCTTCCTCCGCTACCTCCGCTCCGTCCACCCCCGCCGCCTCGCTCCTCGCTCCGCTCGCCCCCCAGGCCGGTACCCGTCCCGGGCTCCCCGTGCCCGCCGGCACCCGGACGCTCGGCATCGACCTGCGCACCGTCGCGGCGGCCCGCACCTCCGAGGCCCGGCTCACCGTCGTCCTGGAGGACCCGAACGGCATCCCGTACCGGCTGCTCGTGGGCGTGCTGCCCTCCGACGGCCGCACGCACCGGCTGACCCTCGACCTCGGCGCCCTGACCGGCGGGTCCGGTGCCCCGGGCGACTCGGGCGCCACGGACGACAAGGGGTCCGGCGGGCTGCTCACCCTCACCGGCCTGGAGCTCATCGGCGAGGTCGACGACGGCGAGAAGCACCCGCTGACCCTGCACGTCGAGCGCTTCACCACCGTCGGACAGGACGGCGCCGAGCGGACGCACGCGCCGGGACGGATCCTCGCCGACTGGGCCTACGCCGCCGAGCAGACCCTGAACGGCGAACCCCGGCTCGCCGTCCCCGTGACCGGCCGTCCCGGCGCCGCGGGGCCCGGCGGCCGGCCCGCGCCGTACTCCCTCGCCTACACGATCAGCGGCAAGGAGCTGGGGGCCAGGTTCGTCGTGACCGAGGAGTACACCGTCCGGCTGACCGCCCCCGGGCCGAAGGCGCCCGCCCGGCTGCCGGCCGTGGTCACCGAGACCTATCTGGCGGCGACAGGCGCCAAGCCCGGGGACCAGCTGGAGATCACCCTCGGCGGCAAGCCGGTCGGCATCACCGTCGCCCGCGTGGTCAAGGAGCTGCCGACCACCGGCCCCGGCGCCCAGGTGGCCTCCGCCACCACACCCGTCGCCACCCCTGAGGACGGCGGCGCGATCCTCGTCGACCTGGCCTCGGCCAACCGCTATCTGGCGGCCGACGAGACCGCGAGCGTGCCCGCGAGCGAGTGGTGGCTGACCGTCGCGCCCGGCCGGTCCGACGAGGTCGCCGCGGCCCTGCGGGCCCGCCCGAGCGCGGACCCCGCACAGATCCTCGTACGCGACGAGACCGCCGCCGACCTGCTCGGCGACCCGCTCGGCGCCGGACCCAACGCCGCCCTGATGGCGGTGGCGGCCGCCGCCGCCGCGCTCGCCGCGGTCGGCTTCGCCGTCGGCTCCGCCGGTGCGATGCGGGAACGGTCCGCGGAGTTCGGGGTGTTGCGGGCGCTCGGCACCCCGCAGCGCCGCCTCGCCCGGCTGATCGCCGCCGAGCAGGGCGTGCTCATCGCCGTCGGCCTGCTCGTCGGCATCGGGCTCGGCGCGGTCCTGGCCCGGGCCGTCGTCCCCCTCGTCGTCCTCACCGGCCAGGCCACCCGGCCCGTGCCCCCGGTCCTGGTGGAACTTCCCCTCGGCCAGGTGGCGCTGCTCATCACCGGTGTGGCCGCGCTGCCGCTGGCGATCGTCGCGGCGATCGCGCTGCGCCGCACCGACCCGGCCGTGACCCTGCGCCACCAGGGGGACAACTGATGACCGCCGCACGCAGGGAGAACACCGACATGCCCCGGTCCGAACGGCCCGCCCGGTCCGGCAAGCCCGCTCGCGCCGTGGCGCCGTGGGTACGGACCCGGCTGCGGACCGCACCCTGGGCAGCCGCCTCCCTCGCCCTCCTCGTACTGGTCACCGTCTACCTCGCCGCCGCGCTCCCGCGCGCCGTCGACGCGTACGAGACGGAGGGCCTGCGGCACGAGATCGAGGCCGCCGCGCCCCGCAACAGCGTCATCGAACTGACCCAGCCGGGCGGCCTGTCAGGCCCGCTCGCACAGCGCGAGGCGGCCCTGGCCCCCTCCGCCCTCCTGAACAAGCGGGACACGCTCCGCTCCCTGCTCCCCGAGCCGCTGCGGACCGACCCCGAGCAGACCGTCCACGGCATCCGTACGGTCAAGCGGATCGACGGGCTCGACAGGTGGCTGCCCCGGCCCGACGGCCTGTCCCCCGAGCTCGTGCTCTCCTCCCCGTCCGACCTGCCCGCCCACGCGACGGTACGGAAGGGCCGCCTGCCCGCCGGATCGGCGCGCGCCCCGGAGGCCGTGGTCACCGAGGCGACGGCGAAGTCGCTCGGCATCAAGCCCGGTTCGGTCGTGCACGTGCCCGGCGTGGTGAACGCGGAGCCCGTCGCCGTGACGGTCACCGGCATCGTGGCGCCGCGCGGCCTCGAGTCCGCGTACTGGGCGGTGGAGCCGCTGCTGCACACCCCGGCGCTCACCCCGGTCGTCGGCGACGAGGTGAAGTACTACTGGCAGGGGGCCCTGCTCCTCTCCCCCGCCTCGGCGCCCGTGACCCTCTCCACCACCGGTGAGCCGGAGGCCTACTGGCGGTACATGCCCACGGCGGGTCACCTCACCGCGCGGGACGTCGACCGGCTCGACGCCGCGCTCGGCTCGGCGAGCGCCGGACCCGACCTGGTCGCGATGCGCCAGGTCATGGGGAACACCGGCGCGCTCACCACCAAGCTCGACGAGATCGTCGGCTCCTTCCGCTCGATGCGCGAGGCGATCAACCCCGTCGTGGCCGTCGCCGTCTTCGGGATCGGCGCGGTCGCGGCCGTCGTCGTCGCGATGACCGGCGGCCTCTTCGCCGCCCGCCGGGACAGCGAACTGGCGCTGCTGCGCTCGCGCGGCGCCTCGCTGACCGGCATCGGGCTGCGCCTGCTCGGCGAGACCGCGGCGGTGGCCGCACCGGCCGCCGCGCTCGGCCTGGTCCTGGCGGTGTGGACCGTACGGCCCCCGGAGGTGACGGGCGGTCCCGCCGGAGCCGGATCCGGAGCGGACCCGGGAGCCGCGGCCGAGGCCGCCGCGGGGATCCCCCTCGGCCCCTCGATCCTGGCCGCCGCCCTCGTCGCGCTCCTCGCGACGCTCGTCCTGCCGCTGCGGGCCGTCGTCCTGCACCGCCGCCCGCGCCTGCACGGCGGCCGCGACGACCTCCTCACCGCCCGGCCCTCCCGGCGCCGCACGGTCACCGAACTCACCCTGCTCGTCCTCGCCGTGGGCGCCGTCGCCTCGCTGCGGCTGCGCGGCACCGACGACTCCGGCGACCATCTGGTGAGCGCCGCCCCGGTGCTCGTCGGCGTGATCGCCGCGCTCGTCCTCGTACGGATCTATCCGCTGCCGCTGCGGTGGCTGGCCCGGCCTGCCCGCCGGCTGCGCGGGGCCGTCGGGCCGCTGGCCCTGGCCAGGGCCGGACGCTCGTCCTCGACGGGCGCGCTGCCGCTCCTCGCACTGGTCCTCGCGCTGACCACGGCCGCGTTCGGCGGCTCGGTCCTCGCCGGGGTCGCCGACGCCCGCGACCGGGCCGCGCTCCTCGCGACCGGCGCGGACGCCCGCGTCGACGGCTCGGTCGAGTGGACGCCGCTGCCGCCCGGGCTCACGGAGGCGGTGCGCGGTACGGCGGGGGTACGGGACCTGGCCCCGATCCAGATCGAGTACGGGGTGGCGATGCCGTCCTTCCAGGGCACCGCCGCCCTGCCGATGAGCGCGCCGCTCGTCGGCGTCGAGCCCGGCTCGTACACCCGCCTCGCCGGCCGGACCGGCTTCGGCCCGTTCCCGTCCGAGCTGCTCGCCTCGACCGGGAAGGGCGGCAAGGACGCCGTCGCGGACACCGAGCGGGTCCTGCCCGCGATCGCCTCGCCCTCCGTCGCCGAGCGGCTCGGCAGCGAGCCGCTGGAGATCGTGGCGGCGGCCGGGGTGTTCCGGGTGAAGGTCGTCGCGGTCCGGTCGACCACCCCGGCCCTCACCGGGGAGGACTTCCTCCTCGTCAACGCCGACGACCTGACCCACCCGCAGCCCACCGCACTGCTCGTCACGGGCAGGGCGGCGGACGGAGCGCTCGACGGGGCGGCCCTGCGCGCCGCCGTGACGGCGAAGTCCGACGACTTCGTCGTGACGCTCCGCACCGAACTGCGCTCCACCTACATCGACTCGCCGCTCCAGACGGGCGCCGAGCGGATCTACGCGGCGGCCATCGGCGCGGGCGCCGCCTACGCGGTCGTGGCGGTGCTCCTCGCCCTGATGCAGAACGCGCCGGAACGGACCAAGCTCCTCGCCCGGCTGCGGACGATGGGCCTGACCCGGAAGCAGGGCCGCCGGCTCCTCGGCCTCGAAGCGCTGCCGCAGGCGGTCCTCGCCGCGCTCGGCGGCATGCTCGTCGGCTGGGCGACGGTGCCGCTGCTCGCCCCGGGCATCGACCTGTTCCGGCTCGCGCTCGCGACGGCACCGGGCTTCGCCCCACTGGACAGCGCCCCACTGCGGGCGGATCCCTGGTCCCTGGTCCTGCCCGCGCTCGGCGTCGTCGTCCTGACGGGACTGGCGGCGGCGGGGCAGGCGTGGTGGGCGGGGCGCAGGGGCTCGATCAAGGAACTGAGGGCAGGAGACGCACGATGACGAAGACCGGTACGACCCTCACCACCGCCCCGTCGGGCACCACCCTGGAGGAGCTGGAGCGGCGGGCGACGGCGCGCCGCGACCGGCCCTCGTACGGGCATGACGCGCTCATCGCCTGCGACCGGCTCGTCCGGATCTTCACCACGGACGGGGTGGAGGTGCAGGCGCTCCAGGGCCTCGATCTCCTGGTGAAGGAGGGGGAGTTGATGGCCCTCGTCGGCGCTTCGGGCTCCGGGAAGTCGACGCTGATGAACATCCTGGCGGGCCTCGACGTGCCGACGGCCGGCTCGGCGAGCGTCGCCGGGTGCGACCTGCTCGCGATGGACGGCAAGGCGCGGCTCCGCTACCGCCGCGAGGTCGTCGGCTTCGTCTGGCAGCAGACCGCCCGCAACCTCCTCCCGTACCTGACGGCCACTCAGAACGTGGCGCTGCCGATGCAGTTGCGGGGCCGGACGAAGCGGAAGGCCGAGCGGGCCGAGGAGCTCCTCTCGATGCTGGGCATCGCGGATGTCCGTGACCGGCGGCCGCACCAGCTCTCCGGCGGGCAGCAGCAGCGGGTCGCGATCGCGGTCGCCCTCGCCAACAACCCGTCCGTCCTGCTCGCCGACGAGCCCACCGGCGAGCTGGACTCGGCCACCGGCGAGCAGGTCTTCGCGGCCTTCCGCCGCGCCAACGAGGAGCTGGGCACGACGATCGTCATCGTCACCCACGACCAGGCGGTCGCCTCCGAGGTCCGCCGCACGGTCGCCATCCGTGACGGCCGCACCTCCTCGGAGGTGCTGCGCCGCACGGAGGTCGACGAGCAGGGCCAGGAGTCGTTGGTGGCGCGGGAGTACGCGATGCTGGACCGCGCGGGCCGGCTCCAGCTCCCGTCGGACTACACGCAGGCGCTCGGGATGGAGCACCGGGTGGCCCTGGAGCTGGAGCAGGACCACATCGGGGTCTGGCCGGACGACGCGGAGCACTGACACCGGCGAAACCGGGGAGAGCTGCGGGACGTCCCTTCCCCGGGGGGGGGATGTCCATGCCATCAAGACCACCGAGGACATCAGGGAAGCCGATACGAGAGACGCGGGCGGGCCGGGCGAGGAAGGCGGGCCGGGCCCGGGCGGCGATGTTCCTGCCCGCGACCTGCGCGCTCGCCCTCGCCGCATGGGCGGTCTGGTGCTTCGGGGGCGTGTCGGCGCCGTCCACGGCGGTCGCCGTCTCGGTCGGCGGGGCGGCCGTTCTCGCGGCGGGAGTGGCGTACTTCCTGCTGGTCACCGGGAACGCGGGCTTCTTCGGCGCGGTCGCGCTGGTCGGCGGACTGCTGCTGACGGCCGCCGCCGCGGACCAGGCGGCCGCGCGTGGGGCGGTCGCCGAGTGCGTCGTCGTGAAGGTCACCGGGGAACACAAGGAAGCGATCTTCGACGGCGGCCTCGACACCACGCTCCACCACCACACGCTGCGCTGCCCGGGCGGCTACCCGACGACCCTGGCGGAGGACAGCCGGCTCGCACCGGACGGCGGGACGATCCGGGTGGCCTTCGACCCGCGGCGGAGGGTCGACCCGGCCGTGGAGGGCTCCAGCTCGCCGTGGCTCCCGGGACTCCTGGCGGTGATCGCGCTGACGGCGGCCACGGCGGGGGCGAGACGGGTGAACGCGCACTGGAACCGACCGGAAGAGGAACCTCGACGCCGGTCTCCCCGCAGGACGTGATCTCCCCCGCGGGCAGCACGCCCTAGAGGTCCACGGGTTGGGCGGGCTCGACGGCCACGTCCGTCATCGGCCCGGGGTGACCGTGAGGGACATCGGTGCGGCGGTGCGGAGGGCGATCGAGCCGTACGGGGTGCGCAGCCGGAGCCACGGGCCGGAGGCGAAGAGCACGATCGGCGCGTCGTCCTGGCCCGGCGGCAGGAAGCCGAGCGACTGGGCGGCGTGCACGGCCCGCAGGGGCAGTCCGGTGGTGCCGAGGGTCCGGGACCAGATCGCGTGGCCGATACGGTCACGCTCGGCCCGGGTGCGCCGCTCCTCGGGGAGCTCTTCGTCGCGCGCGCGGAACTCGGCGACGGCCGCGGCGACCGCGCCCCGCATCTCGGCGGCGGACGGCAGCCCGGCGACCGGCTGCCAGCCGGACCGGGGCGGCAGTACGCCCGCCCAGGGCGGGCCGGTGACGGAGTCCGGGACGACGGCCTTGCCGGCCGACTCCTCGATGCCTTCGAGGAGCTCGCCGGCGGAGACGGTGGCGTCCAGGTCGACGGCGTCGACGAGCCGGGCCGTACGGATCGCGAGCACCTCGAAGGACGGCGGCCGGCCGAAGACGGCCAGCGCCCCGCCGCCCGCCTGGAGGCGGACGGCCGCGGCCCGGTCGTAGTGGACCAGCCGGCCCAGGAAGGCGGCGAGGGCCGCCGCCTCCCGGGCGTCGGCGAAGTGCAGCGGCGCGAGGACGGTCATGCGGCGGAGTTCATCCCGTCGTCCACGTACTCCTCCAGGAAGCTCCGCTCCTCGGCGGTGATCCGCCGCGGGCGCTGGGCCTCCAGGTCGAAGGGCACGACGACCGTGGACGCCCGGACGTACACGACGTCCGCGTCCTTGACCTCGTACGCGATCGTCAGCGACGCCGCGCCTATCTTCGTGACCCACGACTCGATGGTCACCGGCTCGTGCCGGTGGACCAGCGGCCGCTTGTAGTCGATCTCGTGCCGGGCCACGACGGACCCGCCGGAGAACGAGGGGGAACCGTCCCCCGGCGCCAGCCGGAACATGAAGTCGATGCGCGCCTCTTCCAGGTACCGCAGGAAGACGACGTTGTTGACGTGCCCGAAGGCGTCCATGTCCGACCAGCGCAGGGGACAGCGGTAGAGGTGCCTGGCCACTGAACTCAGCCTCGGGCCAGCTTCTTGTACGTGGCACGGTGCGGGCGGGCCGCCTCGGCGCCCAGGCGCTCGATCTTGTTCTTCTCGTACGACTCGAAGTTGCCCTCGAACCAGTACCACTTCGACTCACCCTCGTACGCGAGGATGTGCGTGGCGACCCGGTCCAGGAACCAGCGGTCGTGGGAGATCACGACAGCGGCACCGGGGAACTCCAGGAGGGCGTTCTCCAGCGACGACAGGGTCTCGACGTCGAGGTCGTTGGTGGGCTCGTCGAGGAGCAGCAGGTTGCCGCCCTCCTTGAGGGTGAGCGCCAGGTTGAGGCGGTTGCGCTCACCGCCGGACAGCACGCCCGCGGGCTTCTGCTGGTCCGGGCCCTTGAAGCCGAAGGCGCTGACGTAGGCGCGGGACGGCATCTCGACGTGGCCGACGTTGATGTAGTCCAGCTCGTCGGAGACGACGGCCCACAGCGTCTTCTTGGGGTCGATGTTGGCACGGCTCTGGTCGACGTACGAGATCTTGACGGTCTCGCCGACCTTGATGGAGCCGGAGTCCGGGGTCTCCAGACCCTGGATCATCTTGAAGAGCGTGGTCTTGCCGGCGCCGTTCGGGCCGATGACGCCGACGATGCCGTTACGGGGCAGGGTGAAGCTCAGGTCGTCGATGAGGACCTTGTCACCGAAGGCCTTGGAGAGGTTCTCGACCTCGACGACGATGGAGCCCAGACGCGGGCCCGGCGGGATCTGGATCTCCTCGAAGTCCAGCTTCCGCATCTTGTCGGCCTCGGCCGCCATCTCCTCGTAGCGGGCGAGACGGGCCTTGGACTTGGTCTGACGCCCCTTGGCGTTGGACCGCACCCACTCCAGCTCTTCCTTGAGGCGCTTGGCGCGCTTCTCGTCCTTCTTGCCCTCGACCTTGAGGCGGGTGGCCTTCTTGTCGAGGTAGGTCGAGTAGTTGCCCTCGTAGGGGATCGCGCGACCGCGGTCGAGCTCCAGGATCCACTCGGCGACGTTGTTCAGGAAGTAACGGTCGTGGGTGACGGCCACCACGGCGCCCGCGTACTTCGAGAGGTGCTGCTCCAGCCAGTTCACCGACTCGGCGTCGAGGTGGTTGGTGGGCTCGTCGAGGAGGAGCAGGTCCGGGGCCTCGATGAGCAGCTTGCAGAGCGCGACACGGCGCTTCTCGCCACCGGAGAGGTTGGTGACCGGCCAGTCGCCGGGCGGGCAGCCCAGGGCGTCCATGGCCTGCTCCAGCTGGGCGTCGAGGTCCCAGGCGTTGGAGTGGTCGAGGTCCTCCTGGAGCTTGCCCATCTCCTCCATCAGCGCGTCGCTGTAGTCGGTGGCCATGAGCTCGGCCACCTCGTTGAAGCGCTTGAGCTTGCTCATCTGCTCGGCGGCGCCGTCCTGCACGTTCTCCAGGACGGTCTTCGACTCGTCGAGCTTCGGCTCCTGCATGAGGATGCCGACGCTGTAGCCGGGCGAGAGGAACGCGTCACCGTTGGACGGCTGCTCGATCCCGGCCATGATCTTCAGAACGGTGGACTTACCGGCACCGTTCGGACCCACCACACCGATCTTGGCGCCGGGCAGGAAGTTCAGGAAGACGTCGTCGAGAATCACCTTGTCGCCGTGCGCTTTACGCGCCTTGCGCATGGTGTAGATGAACTCAGCCAAGAGAAACCGTCCGGCAAGGAGTGAGTGGGCAGATACACCCCATCTTGCCTGACCGCCACCCTCAGGCGGAAACCGGTAAGACCGGCGCGAGGGCGGAACGGAAGCGGAGACGGGGTCGGGGCGGCGTACGGGAGCGGCCCGGGCGGGGGCCCCGGAGGACGGCCTGGAGGGCCTTCTGGAGGGGTGGAGGGGCCCCGGACGTGCGACGGCCCCCGCGCGGCGCCCGGCGCGGATGCGCACCAGGGCCGTACAGGGGCCGTACAGCGGCCGTGTCGAACTCCAGGGAGCGAGGCGCGTGTGACGCGGATCACTCCCTGGAGTCGGCTACCGGCTGTCGCCGTCAGTTACCGGCGGTCTTCTTCTTGCGGAGGACGAACACCGCGGCTCCACCGATCACGACGAGGACGGCGGCGATGCCGGCGATCATCGGGGTCGCGTTGGAGCTGCCGGTCTCGGCGAGGTCGCCGCCACCGGTGCCCGCGGTGTCACCGGCCGGGGCCGGCGTCGACGGGGTGGCCGACGGGGTCTCCGTCGAGGGCTGCGCGGAAGGGGTCCCCGACGGCTCGGTCGAAGGCTCCGTGGAGGGGGTCTCCGAGGGCTGCGGGCCGGGGGTGGCCGTCTTGCAGTCCAGGACGCCCTCGAAGGTCTCCTCGAAGTTCGGACCCTTGATCGTGAACTTGTACGCCTCGTCCTCGCCGATCGGGACCGTCACGGTCTTCGTCTCACCGGCGGCGATCGTGTACGAGGCGCCCTTCAGCTCGAAGGTCCAGTCCTCGTCGCCCTTGTTGGAGGCGCTGATCTCCAGGCCGCCCTTGGCGCAGTCCTTCGCGACCGTGACGGCCGGGACGGCACCCTTCTTCGCCCAGGTCGCGGAGGCCTTGGCGGTGACGGTGGAGTCGCTGGAGCCGGCCAGGATCAGGGTCTGCGAGGGGCCGTCGAGGGAGACGAAGGCGCGGCCCAGCGGGACCTTGGTGGTGGTCGCGGCGGTCAGCTCGGCGCTGCCGTCGGCGGTGCCGGCGGGAACGTCGAAGAAGACCTTGTCGCCGTCCTTGGCCTTGGTGACGGGCTTGCCCGCGGCGTCGACGACCTTGACGCCGGCGGGGGCTCCCGGGGCGATCGCGATCGTGGGCTCGCCGTTGGTGGCGACGGTGATCGGACCGATGCGGTCACCGGCCTTGCCGGCGACGGAGGACGGGGACAGGCTCAGGGAGGCCGTGGGCTCCTTGAGGTCCTGCACGTTCTTGACCAGGTACTTGGTCAGCTCGTTGGCGTCGGCGTCCACGGGCGTGGCCTCGACGCCGTCGGAGAACTTCCAGATCGCGGCCTGCGTACCCGCGGCGGCCTCGTCCTTGGAGAGGTCGACACCGAGCTTCTCGCCGAGGGCCTCGGCGGAGAACTTCGGGTAGGCGTTCTCCAGGATCCAGAGGATCTTGCCCGCGTCCTTGTTGTTGTGCAGGGAGGACTCGCTCCAGCCGACCTCCTTGTAGCGGTACTCGTGCCGCGCCTCGGTGTGGAAGTCGATGCAGTAGGTCGAGATGGTTCCCCCACCCTCGACCTCCATCGTGAAGAGACCGCCACCGACCGGCTTCGGCCGCTCGGTGCCGTCCTTCTCGACGATCTTGACGTCACCGCCCTCGACGATGTTGCCGAGCTTCGCCGTCGCGCCACCGGTACCCGGGGCGGGCTCATCGGCCAGCGCCGGACCGGCGGTCGCTATCGCTCCGACCGCGACGAGGCCGGACACCAGGGTCGCGGCGGCCAGGCGGGCAGCACCCCGCCCACGAACTGAAAACATTGCATTCCCCTCCGGGCGGGCCGCTCCGCGAACTTGGTCGATTCGCGTGGGGGGAGCGCACGCCAGCAGATTCACAGACTCGATGGGCTCACGTGCCACATGAGTACCCGGGAATCCTATGGACGCGGAACCCCCCGGTGCCCTGCCATACGTTCAGATAACCATTCCGACTCAGAATCGTTATCCCTTCGGCGAGTTGGTCGACAAATCCCCACCACACATGGTCAGGGAGCGGTCACCAGCTGCTTCGTGGCCGCCGTCCACGGGTCCTGGTCGGGTGCCTCGACGAGGGTCGGTTCCGGCTCGGGCCGTGGCCCCGGCTCCGCCCGCGCCGTACGCCGGAAGGCCGCCGTACCCCGCGTCAGATCGTGCCCCACGGCCAGTGCGTCCACGTCCACGAAGGTCTTGCGCTGCCCGTCGCGCTCGTCCTCCCGGACCCTCAACCGGCCGTGCACCACGAGCGGTTCCCCGACGGAGACCGAGGCCGCGAGATTGGCCCCGAGCGACCGCCAGGCCGACACCGTGTAGAAGCTGGTGTTCCCGTCGGTCCAGAGCGCCCGCTCCCGGTCCCAGCGCCGCGCGGTCACCGCGAAGCGGAACCGCGCGACCCCGCCTCCGGCCGTCTCCCGGTACTCCACCGCCGTCGCCACGTTGCCGACGAGCGTCACGGTCGTGTCGTTCATGGTTCCGCCCCCACCTGTGCGTTTCTCTCGGTCGGCACCATGGTGGGGGCGGTGGGCAGGCTCCCGCCGAGCCCTGTGGACAACCGGCGGACTGGGGACAACTCCCTCACCCGGAAGGGAGGGAGCGGGGTCCGGTGAGGCAGCGGCGGCGCTACCTCACCCAGAAGAAAAGGAGTCGGGCCTGCAAGGCAGCGGAGCTCCCTCACCCGGGGACGACTTCCTCACCCGGCAGGAAGGAGCCAGGCCCGGCAAGGCAGGCGCGGCGCTACCTCCCCCGTACGCTCGTCCGCGTCGCCCCCAGCCGCGACGCGCCGGACCGGATCCCGCCGACGACCCGGGCCGAGGGCCGGGCGCCGGGGCCGGTGCCGACCACCGTCGCGTACTGCTCGCGCACCTCCCGGTAGCGCATCAGCTCCGCCGCCACCGGGTCGAGCACCCGGGCCCGGCCGCAGGCCGCGGCCGCCTCCCGCAGCCGGCGCTCGGCCTCCTGCCCGTACCGCCGGGCGGGGCCCTTCACGGCGCCCTCGCAGGCCCATTCGACGAGGGGACCGCCGACGATGCCGCCGATCATCACGAGGACCGGCGGAAGGAGTCCCGGCTGCACGACGCCGACGATCTGGCCCAGCAGCCACAGCGCGCCGAAGATCTGCAGGAGCGTCATCACGGCCTGCGCGAGCACGGCGGCGGGCCACCAGGCGGGCCGGGGCGGCCGGGCGGCCGGGTCGCCCATGCTCGCGGTCAGCTCGTCCAGGGCCTCCGGCAGCCCCTCGGCCCCGCGCGCGGCCGCCTCCCGCACGGCCTGCGCCCATGGGGTGGGGAGCCCGCACGAGGCCTCGTCGGCGACGATCCGTACCGCCTGTTCGACGCGCTGGCGGGCCGTCAGTTCGTCCTCGACGGGCGAGTCGAGGCGCGGGTCGGTGGAGCCGTGCGCGCGCAGCCGCTCGTACCAGCGGTAGAGCCGCAGCCAGGGCGTACCGCAGGCGCGGATGGCTCCCCGGCGCCAGACGCGCTCGGCGGCCTCGCCCGCGGCCTGGGCGCCGACGGCGACCGCGAGCCGGTCGGCGAACTCCCCGCGGGCACGCTCGTCGAGGCCGGAGCGGCCGTCGGCGAGGTACGCGGGGCGCAGTTTGACGGCGGCGGCGTCGAGGTCGGCGGCGAGGCGGCGCTCGGGCGCGGTCCGTTCCTGAACGAACCGGCCGACGAGTTCACGCAGTTCGGGGACGCCCTCGCCGCTCAGCGCGGAGACGGCGAGGACGGTGGCGCCGGGCTCGCCGTGCTCGCCGAGCGCCACGCCGTCCTCGTCGAGGAGGCGGCGCAGGTCGTCGAGGACGAGGTCGGCGGCCTCGGTGCCGAGCCGGTCGATCTGGTTGAGGACGACGAAGGTGACCTCGGCGTGTCCGGCGAGGGGGCGGAGGTAGCGCTCGTGGAGGGCGGCGTCGGCGTACTTCTCGGGGTCGACGACCCAGATGACGGCGTCGACGAGGCCGAGGACACGGTCGACCTGGTCGCGGTGGGCGGTGACCGCCGAGTCGTGGTCGGGGAGGTCGACGAGGACGAGGCCCTGGAGGTCGGCGTCGGCCGCGCCGCCGGCGAGGGGGCGGCGGCGCAGCCGGCTGGGGACGGCGAGCCGGTCGAGGAGTCCGGCGGCGCCCTCGGACCAGCTGAGCGCGATGGGCGCGGAGGTGGTGGGGCGGCGCAGGCCGGTCTCGGAGACGGGGACGCCGGCGAGGGCGTTGAAGAGCGTGGACTTACCGCTGCCGGTGGCGCCGGCGAGGGCGATGACGGTGTGCCGGGAGGAGAGCCGTTGGCGGGCGGCGGCCTCGTCGAGGACGCGCCCGGCCTCGGCGAGGGCCTCGCTCTCCACCCGCGTACGGGAGAGCCCGACGAGCTCGTGGAGGGCGTCGAGGCGGGTACGGAGGGGGCCGCCGTAGTTCCCGCCGAGGGGCGGCAGCGTGTCCTCCTCCGGAGCTTCCCGCTCCGGGCCCTCCACCAGGGCGGCCCGCTCGCTCGCGCGCCGCGCGATCAGCCCGTCGTCCCAGGATTCCCGCCCGCGACCGCGACCGTGTTCGTCGTCCACCACGTCACTTCTCCTTCTGCAGTACGGAGAGCGCGGCGATGAGCTCCGCCTGCGGCTCGGGGGTCACGTCGAGGCCGTCGAGGGGGGCGAGGCGCCGGTCGCGCTCGGCGTGCAGGACGCGGTCGACGCACGAGAGGACCAGCGCGCCGCCCTTGTCGCGCAGGCGCAGGGCGGCCTGGGCGCCGAGGAGTTCGGCGAGGCGGTCGCCGGCGGCCCGGGCGCGCCGGCCGCCGAGGAGGGAGGCGGCGAGGAGGGCGGCGACGGTGTCGGCCTCGGGGACGGCGGTGCGGGAGGCGCGGGACCCGGAGGGCCGCTCGACGTTCCGTACCTCGTCCTCGGCCAGTTCTTCGAGGACGCGGCGCCAGCGGCGTACCTCCACGCCGGTCCGCTCCCCCGCCTCCCGGTCGCCGCCGGTCCGGGGCGGGCCGAGGGCTTCGGCGGCGGGGTCGCGCTGCCAGGCGTCGCGTACGCGCTCCTCGGCGGCGGCCACCGCGCAGTGCAGGAGGGCGGCGAGGGATTCGGCGAGGGCGTCGAGGAGTTCGTCGGCGGTGCTGTCCCGGGGGTACGCGCGCCAGCGGGCGCGGGCGTCGCCGGCGAGGACGGCGCCGCGGCCCAGCTGCTGCCGCACCCGCTTGCCCTGCTCGCGGTAGGCGGCCTCGACGGCGCCGCCGAGCCGGACGGCGGAGGCGTACTGGGCGGCGACCGCGCCGGCCAGCTCGGGCAGCCGGGCGTCGAGGGAGTCGATGACCCCGGTGGCGGTCCGGTCGAGGGCCTGCTGCCGGGCGGCGGGGTCCTCGGCGCGGTGGGCGAGCCAGGCGCGCAGCGGGGCGACGGCGCTGTCGGGCAGGAGTCCGCTGCCGCCGTCCGTGGACTCGGGCAGCTCGGGGATGGTGAAGCGGGGCACGTCGCCGAGGCCCGCCTTGTCGAGGAGCGCCTCGTACTGGCGGGAGACCTCGCCGATCACCTGGTGCGGGACGCGGTCGAGGACGGTGACGAGGGTGGCGTCGTACTCCTTGGCGGTACGGAGCAGGTGCCAGGGGACGGCGTCGGCGTACCGCGAGGCGGTGGTGACCATCACCCAGATGTCGGCGGCGCAGATCAACTCGGCGGCGAGGAGGCGGTTCTCGACGACGAGGGAGTCGATGTCGGGCGCGTCGAGGAGGGCGAGCCCCCGGGGCAGGGAGGCGGCGGTCTCGACCCGCAGGGCGTTCTCCTCCGGCGGCTCGTCGGTGGAGTGGCCCTCGTCGGCCTGGGGCAGCCAGACACGGGTGAGCTGCGGGAGGACGCGCATGCCGGCGAACCAGTGGTGGTCCTCGGGGTGGCAGACGAGCACGGGGGTACGGGTGGTGGGCCTGAGCACCCCCGACTCGCTGACGCGCCGACCCACAAGGGAGTTGACGAGGGTGGACTTCCCGGCTCCGGTGGAGCCGCCGACGACGGCGAGGAGAGGAGCGTCGGGATCCTTCAGGCGGGGCACCAGATAGTCGTCGAGCTGAGCGAGGAGCTCGGCCCGGGTCTGCCGGGCGCGTGATGCGCCGGGGAGGGGCAGTGGGAGACGCACGGCGGCGACACGGTCGCGCAGGGCGGAGAGTGCGTCGATCAGCTGAGGCCGTTCGTCCAAGGTCACCACATGCGAAGAATGCCCAATTTATGAGTGTTTTTGAAGCGTATAGCCGCCCTGCGCGCCGAGAGAAGGGATGGGTGGCCGGGACCGCAGGCATAACGAGTGCACAACACCCGCCCCGAGCGGCGCGAAAAGCGCTGCGCGAATCGCACCTGCCTGCGATTATCGTTCCGCTTCACCGAACCTCCACATCGTGCCACGCAGGTGAAGCAACCGGGCCAAGGCGATCGGAGCCCTATCCTTGTCCCGGCAGGCCACACCCCACCCACCAGGGCCTCCAGGCCACACGGCCACCACCCGGCCCCCGTAGCTCAGTGGATAGAGCAGGTGCCTTCTAAGCACTTGGCCGCAGGTTCGAGTCCTGCCGGGGGCGCACGACGGAAGACCCTCCTTCGGGAGGGTCTTTTTGCTGGTCGGGGCCTGTTTTCAGCCCGGGGTGGGGGTGCCAGGGAGAGAGCCTCGGATGGCTGGATCCGTCCGGCTGAAACCGGTCAGAGGCGGCCTCTGGCGGCTGGTTTTCCCGAAAACTTCCCGAAGTTTTGAGATCGCCCGCTGCCCTGCCTCACTCCGACCGGCGTGCTCTCCTCTGTCGATCACCCCCCTGCTGGATGACGGTGAGCCGCCCCTCGACTCCCGCCGGGAGGGTGGACCGGGGCACGGGGTGGGGCGCGGCAAGCGAGTGAGCGAAGATCGCGGCCAGGTCGTGCGGCACGCCGGCGCTGAAGCTGGCGCACCACAGGTACGGGTCCCCGACGACAGGCTCGGCCCACGCCTGCCATCCGAGCTGTCCGGGCCGCGGATCGGCATCGCGCACGAGCGGTGGCACCTCCTCCAGCGAGACGCCGGCGGACAAGCCAGGGGCGAGGGCGGCGGTGCGGGGGCGGTCGATGTCGCGAACCCACCCCTGAGCGCAGACCGCCGCGAGGACGGTCTCGGGTCCATCAAAGAAAGAGGAGGGTTCCCGGCGGGCGTCGAGCGCTAGCAGGAAGTCGGTCAGCGCTTCGTACGGGATGCCGGCGGTGAAGTACGCGTTCCACTCCGCCAGCGCACTGGTGGGATGCGACCGGACTGAGATCTGCCAGGCCACCGGGAGGTCTCCCAGTTCGAACGGACAGGCTGCGCGTGTCCACTCGGCACCGCACAGTTCGTTCGGGCTCACATAGAGAAGGGTGTCGCGGGCTGTCGGCCACATGCGCCAGCCTGCGGAGGCGAGGGCCGCTCCCACCTGGTCGGCGAGAGCATCGTCGTCGCCTGCCAGATGGCGAGGGGTGACCCAGTACAGCGGGTCCGGGAGAGAGGGTTTGCTGAAGCGGTACGGGTGCAGGGCGCCTCCATAAGATCGAGGTTCTGGGCGGTCGTCTACGTTGACATGGCCGTGGGGCCGTAATCAGCCCCTTGGCGCTCTTCCTCGTCTGCCTCCGGCGAACTGGTGTCCTTTGACAGCTGTGGGGTCTCAAATCCCGCGGCACACCCTCAGATCCGATGCCACATCGATGACACCTGCGCGGTCTCCGAGAGAGTCGCGGTTCGGGGCGCTCACCTTTCGGGAGGAAGGTCGCCATCGCAGCCAGGATCTACGGGGACAGGCCGGTGGCAGGGCATTACAGTCCGAGAGCAGGAGAGGGGGCCTGATGGCGCTGAACAAGAAGGGTTCTCGGCGGATCACAGTCGACGGGGCCGCCTACCGCTGGCGGATCCGCCGGAAGCCGTCCTACATGCAGGGACTGTGCTGGACGCCTTTGGCCTACGCCGTCGAACTCGCCGACGACGACCGCCCAGGCAGGACGTTGGTTGTTGCCACTGGCCAACCGCACCCCAGTAACTGGCTGGGCGTTGAAGCGGAGCCCGTCAGGCCGGATCATGTTGCCGCCAGTATCAAAGAGGCACTGGCGCAGGGCTGGGAGCCTGCCGCGTCCGGCTCCCCCTTCCTGCTTGACCAGTCGGCGACTTTCGTCCCGTCGCTTTGATCGTCAGACGGCCTGGGGCTAGAGCCCTGAAACAGCTTGCCGGTGCGAGAGGGTGATTCGACGCCGGACCGTGTCGATGTCAAGGATCTTGACCAGTAGTGCGTCACCCACCTGGATGCCGAGCTGAGGGTTTTCCAGGTGCTCGTCGGCCAGTTCGGAGTTGTGTACCAGCCCCTCGAAACCGTTCTCCACCTCTTCAATGCGTACGAAGACGCCGAACGATATGAGTTTGGTGACGCGGCCGACGAGGGTCTGGCCGATCTGCACGGTCAGCAGCGGCATCGGATCTTCGTGCAGGGCCTTGAGGGACAGTGATACGCGTTCGCGGATGGGATCGACGTCGAGAATTTCGGCGTTGATCTCCTGGCCGACGGAGACGATGTCGGATGGGTGGTTGAAGGGACGCCATGACAGCTCGGGGATATTGATCATCGCTTCGAAGCCGCCGATGTCCACGAAGGTGACGCCGAAGTCGGCGATGTGGGTCACCGTGCCGGCGACGGTCTCGCCTCGGTGAAGGGTCTTGAGGAAGGCCCAATTCCGGTCGCTCGGCGTCGGCTCGGTCTGCCAACGGGCCCGTACCACTCCATCGTTGTCAGGCATGACAACGGTGAACAGAGGCACACGTTCATCGGCATACACAGACAGGAGCGCTGCAGCATCGGCACCGGACAGCCGGGCGGCCAACTCCGCGAACTCGTCCTCGTCAGCCATAGCGCTGTGGATCCAGCCGTTCTTGTCCTGCCAGACACCTTCGACGAGGCCCTCGGCGGGGAGCGCACCGATGACTGCGTCGACGTCGGAGGACAGGCCCGGCCACACGGCCAGCCGGGCGCGGGGAGCGATCCCGGCGCGAACCGTGTCGATGGAGTCGCGCGTGAGGCGGTGCCACCGCGAGGCGCCGTCGATGTACGTCTCTTCCAGGAGCCCGGCGCGGCATGCGGCGACTGCCCAGCGCAGACCGGCCCAGAACTCGTCGTCACCGGGCCGCTGGACATCTGCGTCATCGGTCTCCATCTCGTACGGAGAGGAGTCCAGGCGTTCCGGGAACAGCCCCAGCGCGCGGGTTCGGGCCAGTGCCTCCTCGCAGGGCCGGCTACTGCCGATGTAGAGGTACTGGTCCCATCCCACATGGACCGCGAACGCGCCTTCTGCCTCCAGCCGGCACCAGGCGCCGTTGTCACGCAACATGGCGCGCACCAACTCCAGCGCGATGTCGAGCGGTACCTCTGCCCCGTCGTGAAAACCGGTCGGACCGGCAGGGAAGAGCCCGGCCAGCCCAAAGCCGTCCACCGGAGGCTCCGCACCGAAGTGCGCGAAGGACGGGACCTGCGGTTCACGTACGGCCAGGTGATCGACGTCGGTGTCTTCGGCGAAGGCCGCGACCGCCTGAAGGTAAGACGCCTCGACCTCGCCGTGATCGCTGACGGTGTCCTCGCTACCGGTGTAATGCCCGTGTTCGTCACGGTCGGCGGGGTCGTACTTGGTGACGCGGTAGACGTAGGGGCGCTGCACCGTCCCATCATCCAGCACGCCGCTGCCACCCCCACGAGGAAATGCCCGGTAGGTGAGACAGAGGTGTGGACAACGCCCTGAGACGGATCAGGAACCTGCTGGTCAGCGCAATGCTCCGTGACATGAACCAGCGAGCTCCTACAACAGCGAACCCAGCCGCCGTGTCATCGGATTGGATGGCAGAGGGCAACTGCATGCTTCCCGAGCTACCGAAGAAGGGAAGCGGCTCACCAGGAGATCAGACGGCCCTCGGGTGTGTGGGTGAGCGTCACGCAGCCGATCCAGTCACCGCTCTCCGGATACTCCCAGTTGTCCGCGTCGGCCAGAACGTTCAACAGTTCCTCGCGGGCGAGGGGCGGACCAGGCTGCTCGCCGGCGCCCCCGCTCGGAGGCGTCCAGGGGATGACACGGCACACATCGATCCACCCCCTGTCGATCAGGGGAAGGAGGATGGGGACCAGCTCTCCAGGCGGCGCCGATGCGAGGGGTTCGTCCAGATCGCCGCGGACGCCCGGGAGGATGTCGATCTCAAAGGCGTTGAGCATGAATGCGCGCTCGGCGGCGGAGAGGTCTTCTGGAGCGTTCACACCGGGATCGTCGCACGACGGATGCCGGTGGCCGCAGGCACAGCCGTTGACGGGGGCGATTGGCGCCATCAGGGTCGGTGCATGGATTCCGCTCCCGCGTCGCTCGGTCACGCAGCAGCCTGGTCGAAGCTGCTGGAGACGTACCCCTCTCGGCCTGCTGACAGCAATCAGGTTCCGCCGTCCCTGGGCTGCCTGATCGAGGCGGCCCGCCACGAAGCCATGCTCGGTGCGATGTACCCCTGGGTGTCGATGGAACAGTTGAGTGTGTCTGCAGGGGACAGCTGGGGAGAGTGGGGGCATGCCCTGCTCCCGGCAATGTTCGCCCGTCCCGACGGGTACGAGGTGGTGGGTCACGACCGGCGGGGAGACGTTGTCCGGCTGACGACGCCCGATCCGGCGAAGGCCGCCGCGTTCGCAGCCAGTCTGGTGCGCACCGATGACGCCGTAGGGCTGAAGGAGCCGCACGCATGGGCGTCCGAGGTGGAGCGGGTTCTGCGGGAGACGGGCTGGCATCCCGGACGGGCTGTCGATACGAGCGGCTGGAAGCAACAAATGGAGCAGGACGGCTTCCGCTCTCATGCCGCTGCCGAGGACTTCCTGCGCGAGTTCGGCGGTCTGGCGGTCGAGCATGGTGGTGCCGGCATCACGCGCGCGCGGGAACCCTTCGATCTGGACCCGCTCGTGGCGCTGGGCGAGGCCGACCGCTTCAGCGAGTGGGGGGAGGAGATCGGCCACCACCTCTTCCCGGTGGGAGAACTCGCCCGCGGTCACGCGTTCCTCGGCCTGGACGAGGACGGTGAACTGTACGTCGTCGCCGACTGGCTGGCCCGCTTCGGCCGTATGCCCGAGGCCATGGAGAACCTCGTTCTCGGTGTCATGCCCGTTCGCATGCCCGCCTCCGAATAGACCGGGCCGCAGGAGAACCGCCCCGAGCCGCCGGCACGACCGAGGAGCGCTGTGTCGGCCAGCGGACCGACACAGCGCTCACGGGCCTCCACTCAGGACGCCGCAGCATTCCTGAATGCGGTGAGGAGCGACCTGGCGCGGTTCCGGAAGGCTTCGTCCTGGCGGATGATGCGGTTCTCGGCTCCCGAGCGGACCACCCGGGCGTCGCCGTCGGCGAGGACCCCAAGCCGGCGCAGGTGGTCGTTGTTCAAGGCGGCGCTTCCGAGGGCTTCCAGGGCGTCGCAGGCCCCCACCGGATCGGCGTCCGACTCGGCGGACGCCAGGGCGGCGGAGGCGAGCGCGGCATGGTCCAGAGCAGCAGGGTCCGCAACAGCTACGAGGGCCAGCACCACGGCCGGCGCCTGCACCGGATCGTCGAGGGCCGCCTCCAGCCTGGCGGTGAGCGAACGACCGGCAGGGCCGAGGAGCGCGGTCGCCCGGGCGGCTCTCGCCACCGACCAGCGGGTCCACTGGCTCTGCGCGGCGCGGTCGAAGACCGACGCAAGGACGGCGACGACAGGTTCCGGGTCCCCCGTGACGCGCCACAGGGCTTCGGCGAGGGCCGTGTCCGTGTCCAGCGCGGGCGTGGTGTCCTTGGCCGGGTCACTGAGCGCCCCGCGCAGGAGCGGCGCTAGGACCACTCCCCGGGGACCAAGTACGGCAGCGATCCTGGCGGCGTCACGCAGGTCTCGGCCGCCACGGCCGAGTTCCTGTTCGAGGCATCGCAGCAGCGGTGCGGGATCGTCCGTGAGGTCGTACAGGGCCTTCGCCGCCGGGAGGACGTTCCCTTGGACTGCCGTACGCAGCGCGGCAAGGGCCATGTCGCGATCGGACGGAGCGCAGTCCGCCACGACGGAGACGAGGGCACGTGAGGCTTGGGCAGGAAAGTGCGGGACCGCTGCACACAGCTCGGGCAGCGCAGCCGCCGCCTCGGCGCCCCACCCGGCCAACAGACTGGTCAGCTGCCATGGTTCGTTGCCGCTGAGCGCCGCGGGCCGGGAGAGGCGGGAGCGAACAGCATCGAGGAGTTGCCTGTCGAACGGGAAGGCCGCGCTCTCCACGTCCCACAAGCCGGTCGCCGCGTCGAGGGCACGCGGGCGGCGCCCAAGGCCGGCGGCGAGGAGCGGGGCAGCCTGCTCGGGTGCGACGAGCACGAGTGCGGCCAGAGCACGGTCGGCGTGATCGTCCTCCCGGTCCAGGTTCCGTCCGGCGAGAGGGGCGAGCACGGCCGCAGCAGGTTCGGCAGCGTGGGCCAGCCGCTCCAAGAGAGACGCCATGTCCACCACTGCCTTGTCGTCGAAGGCCGCCGCACGCAGGCTCTCCACCAACTGCTGCGGGGCACTGCGCGAGAGCATGCAGGCGCGGTCGGCCGCCCAGGCGCCTTCGGCCCGGACCTCGGCCCGGCTATCGCGCAGGGCCGCGTCGACCAGGGCGAATGCTGCCTCCCGCTCCAGTCCGCGATCCCGGCCCAGGAGGGTTTCGACGACGGCGGCCAGTGGCTCGCCGCGTTCGAGGTCGAAGTCGGAACGCAAGGAGTCGGCGGGCAGGAGCGACAGCATCGTCGTGTGCAGGGAATCAGTCCACGAAGCGTCCGCATCGAGACAGGCGAAGAGGGCGGCCAGCCGCACCACGGCAGGCTGGGACGGGTCCAGGACGGAAGCCGCCTCAACCACTCCGCGCTGCGGGTCGAGCCGAGCGATCCCGGCCAGGACCTCGGCCCGCACGGCGGGCTCTGTCTCCTCCGCCCAGCGGATCCCCAGCGCGGGCAGGACGGTTCTGCCTGCGCGGGTGTGCGAAACCGCCCAGGCGGCGGTCCGCCGGACGTCCGGCTCGGCGTCGGCCAGCAACGGCAGAAGCAGCTCCAACTGCGCGGCCACGGCCGCCCGAACACCACCCGGTGCCACGCCGTACTCGTCCTCGCTCTCGGCCATGCCACCGAGCAACCCGAGGACGTCAGCCGTACGGTGGCCGGCCGCCGCGATCCTGGCGAGGAACGGCACCGCTTCCGCGCTGGCCGCGTAGACCGTCCCCTGATGCAGCACGCTTCCATACAGCTCCGACAGCGCTTCGGACGCCGCAGCGGCGTCCGTACCTGTCAGAGCCCGAAGCAAGTCAGGAACGTCCTCCGCGCTGCCGTACGCGTGGGAGGAGGAGGCCCAGGGCAAAGCGTCCAGGTCGTCGAGCGGGTGTGCGAGATCCATGCGGGGCATGGTGCCAGCCGCCTCTGACAGAGCCTCCCCGCAGCCAGCTGCAAGGCTCATCAGGCACCCTTCCAGCTGGTTGAAGTGATCGGCCGCGTCACACGACGGCACATCGCACAGAACAGCCTTCAAGGCGCGGCTCCGTCGGCAACGCGCGATAAGCATCGTGTCGAGAAGTCACCTTGCCCGAGCACCTCTCGCCGAAGAGGCTGCGGCACGGGTAAGACCGATGCTCGAAGGCAGCCGCGGACCGGGCAGTGCCTGGGGGCCTTCGATGCGTTGCTGGAGTTCGGCGATCTGCCCGGTGATGCAGCGGGCGTAGGTGGAGAGCAGGACGGGGACGCTGTTGCCGGCCCATTCGGCGACCTGGGCGGGCGGGATGCCGTTGTTGAGCCAGGTCGTCAGGCAGGTGTGCCGGAGGTCGTATACGCGCTTCCCGACAGGCGACTTGAACTCGTGCTCGGGCAGGACGGCCTTGCGGGCCTTGGCCCAGATCCGTCGGTAGACGGAGCCGGCCAGGAGACCGCCCTTCTCTCCGGGGAAGAGCAGGCCACCGGGCTTGAGTTGCTCGCGTGCGATCAGGTCCCGGAGGCTCGCGACCAAGTCGGGGTGGACGGGGACAGCGCGGGTGTCTCCGGATGCGCGGCCCTTGAGGTTACGGGTCTCGTGGACCTCGCCGTCGTCGGTCCAGTGGCTGCCGACCTCGGGCTCTGCCGTGTGGACGCGGAGCTCGCCCCAGCCGGTCGCCGGGAGGACGGCGTCCTCGACTCGCAGGGCGACCGCTTCCTCTGGGCGCAGGCCGGCGTAGTACAGGGTCGCGAAGAACACGGTGAGCCGATGGCCGGTGCGAGGGCGGGCGGCGATCCAGACGAGCAGGGCGGCCACCTGGTGGGGGTTGAGGAGGGATCGCTTGTCGACTGCGGCGGAGGTCTTCGGGGCGGCGTTCTCCTCCTTCCCCTTGGGCATGGGGTTGGCCCGAAGGACGTTCTGGCGGACGGCGTGGCGCAGGACCACGTTGAGGATGCGGCGGTAGCGCTTGGCAGAGCTGGCGGCGGCCGGCGTGCCGTCGAGGACGGTGTCGAGGGCATGGAGGACGGCATCGACGTGCTTAGTGTCCTCCCAAGCGCTCATCGGGAGCGAGTTGCGCCGGATCCAGGCCAGGATCGCCCGGTACTCGGACGGGGCTTCCTCCCGGCGGTTCTTGTTGAAGGCGTACTCACGCAGCGCCTTGCGGACGTCCACGCCCTCGTACTGGACGGGCTCGACCCGGAGGAGTGCGAGCGTGGCCTTGGTCAGGGCTTTGGCGGTGCTGATGCGGTTGTTCGCCGAAATGCGGGACCACTTCATGTCGACGTACTGGAGGGCGAAGTCGTACCAGGTGATCTCGGTGGACGGCGCGGCATGGGAGACAGGCCGGCCGGTGTCCTGGTCGAAGGGCTCGCCATTGTTGGCGGCGACGAGCAGGGTGGCGCGGAAGGACTCGGCAAGCGCGCTCTTCTTGAACGTCTCGCCGTGCCGCCGGCCATCGACCGACCAACGGACGGTGTAGGTGGAGCCACGCTTCCCCTCGTAGACCTCCGTCTTGTAGAAGCGGACCTTGTAGGACCGAACAGTCACGCAGCGGCCTCACAGTCGCTGAGCCAGTTCTCCAGGTCGCTGCGGCGGATACGCAGGCTGCCGTTCGGGAGTTTCACGCACCGAGGTGCGCGTCCTTTCTGACGCCAGTCATAGAAAGTCGACCGGGAAATCCGCAGCTCATTGCAGAGCTCGTCGACGGTGAGCTTTTCCTCGGAGCGGCGGGTGGCAGATATCGGGGATCGGCGCAAGGTTTCTCTCTCGGGAAAAGGGCATGGCTCTGGCAGGGACCGGATCGACGAGCGTTCCGGGATCCACAATCATCCGGAGAATCCCCGGTTAGGCTAACCGGGGATCGTCGCCTATATTTCGCCCAGCCCGGCCGCCCTCGGGGACGTGAGCGCGCCGGCGAGAAGGGCCTGGGGCGCGATTCCAAGGGCTGCAGCGATGGCGACGAGGTCGTCGATGTCGCAGCGGCGGACGGTGCGTTCGATGCGGGAGAGCGCGGTGAAGGTCATGGGCCGGCCCAGTGCCGTGACGCGGGCGGCGAGCTGACGCTGGGAGTAGCCGCGGGCGGTACGGGTGCGTTCGATGGCGTGAGCGGCGGCGTGTCCAGCGGATCCGATGGCGAGGGGGCGTGGCGGCATAGGTGGTGTTGTAGCTTGCGCGCCGGCCGGTCCGGAAGGGCATTCCTGTCTGCCGTGAGCGATGCGGATCGCACGGCAATTTCCGGCGGCGATTTCGCCGACCGGGAATCCGGCCCTACAGTGACCGGACTCGCCGACGCGGTATGCCGACGAGTTGTTCGGAATTCCTGAGCTAAGTCTGGACTTCTGCGCACCAGGTGTGGCTGTGTTGGCCATGCACCCCGGCGATGCCGGATTCCCCCACCCCCTCCTGAAAGGCGGTCGATCGCCATCGCCCGTATCCGCACCATCAAGCCCGAGGCGTTCTCGTCCGAGTCCCTCGCGGCGGTGTCGCTGTCCGCCGAGCGGACCTTCTTCGGGCTGCTCACCCAGGCCGACGACCAGGGCCGGTTCCGCGACCAGGCCGCCGTCATCGCCGGCCAACTGTGGTCGCTGCGCCGCGAGCACGGCCCGGAGGCGGTCGAGGAAGACCTCATCCAGCTCGATGACGCCGGGCTGATCTGCCGCTACGAGGGCGAGGACGGCAAGCGGTACCTGCACATCGTCACCTTCGCCAAGCACCAGAAGATCAACCGGCCCAGCGGCATCCGGAACCCCGAGTGCCCGCACCACGATCTCGGCATTCCGCGTGAGCCCTCACCGCAGGTTCAGGGAACCATCGCGGAGACTTCCACGAGTCGTCCGGGAGGACTCACGGAGCCCTCCGTGAACGACGAATCCGCAGGTCAGAGCCGATTCCGTGAACACTCGCCGCACCCTCACGGAGGGCTCACCGAGCCCTCCGTGAGCCCTCACCATCCGGATCTAGGACCTAGGAACAGGGATCTAGGATCTACCCCGTTGGGGGGCGCGAGCGCCCCCGCACCCGACTCGGTCTCGACGAAGGACCTGATCGGCGAGTACGCCGCCGGGTGCGCCCACCGCCCGCCGCAGGGCGTGCTCGGCCACCTCGGCCGCGAGGTGAAAAAGCTCCTGGACGAGGGCATCTCCCCGAACCACATCCGCGCGGGCCTCGACCTCCAGCGTGCCAAGGGCCTGCACCCCAGCACTCTGCCCAGCCTCGTGCACGAGGCGATGAACGCCACCCCGGCCGCCGCCGCTCCCCACCAGGCGTGGACCAACCCCACCAACACCGCTGCCGCCTACGGAGGTGAACTCTGACCGCCACCCTCGCCCGTGATCCGCAGCAGCCCGCCCGGATCACCAGCAGACTCGGCGACATCCTCTCCGAACGCGGCATAGCCCCCGACACCGCCGCCCAGGAGCCGACGCCCGAGCCGGTCACCGCGCTGCAACTGGCCGAAGCCCGTATCCCCGCCCGCTACCGGCATGCCCTCGCCGACCATCCCGAGGTCGTCGCTTGGGCGGACGAGATCGCCCGCGCCGGACGCCCCGGCCCAGCCGGCGCGCCAGGAATCGCGGAGGGTCCCTCGCTGCGGATCGTCGGCCCGACGGGCACCGGCAAGACCCACCAGGCATACGGAGCCATCCGCAGCCTGCTGGCCGCTGGGGTCCGCCTGCGCTGGGAAGCAGTCACCGCTGCCGACCTGTACGCCCGCCTGCGCCCGCGCCCTGGCTTCGACAGCGAGCGTGATCTGCAGAGCCTGATGCGCTGCCCGCTGCTGCTCCTGGACGACCTCGGCGCGGCGAAGACCAGCGAGTGGACCGAGGAGCTCACCTACCGGCTGATCAACCACCGGTACGAGTACCTGCGTCCCACCCTGATCACCAGCAACCTCACCACCGACGCCCTGCGGGCGGCCCTCGGCGACCGCGTCGCCTCCCGCCTGGCACAGATGACCGAACGCGTCACCCTCGAAGGGCCGGACCGCCGCCGTCCCAGGCCCGCCGCCTGACGCCCACCGCTACGTCGCGGCCCCTCTCCCGGCCGTCCGGCCCCATCTCCACGGACGCCTCGCCACCACACCCACACCCTGCCCTGCCCTGCCCTGCCCTGCCCTGCCCTGGAGCATCTCCGCTTGACCACGTCATCCTCTGCCCCGCACCCCGCCGACCGGTACACCCTCCTCGCCGCCGGGGCGGTGATCCTCACCCTTACCGCTGCCGGATTCTGGCTCTCCTACGCACACCTCGCCGAGGTCGCCGGAGACCACGGCCTCGGCAACTCCCCCGCCCGCATGTGGGCCTGGCCCGCCACCCTCGATGCCTTCATCGTCGCCGGCGAACTCCTCATGCTCCGGGCCGGCCTGCGCCGCCGACCCGACGGCTGGGCCATCGCCATCACCGCCACCGGCTCCCTCGGCTCCATCGCCCTCAACGTCGCCGGCGTCGCCGGCACCCGCGACCCCGCCGACGTCCCCCTCCTCGACTACGTCGTCGCCGCCGTACCCCCGACCGCAGCCCTCCTCGCCTTCGGCGTCCTCATGCGCCAGATCCACCAGCACCTCGCGCAGCCGAACCGTGAGGTCGCCCCTGGCCACCTCCGGGCAACCGGAGCTGCAGTCACCGAGCACCCGTGGGAAGGGGAGCGTCCCCGCCCGCATCCCGTCGCCACCCCGTCCGCCGCCGAAGACACAGACCGCGCCGCCGAGGCAGCCGCGTCCGACGAGCCCCCGGTACGTCCGCGCAAGGTAGGCCGTCCCCCGACCGGAGACCTCGACGAGTTCGTCCGAATCGTCGAGCAGATGGAGGGCGAGCAGACCCGGAAGACCGTCCGGAATGCCCTCCGCACGGCCGGTCACACCATCAGCAACGAGCGCCTCACGGAACTCCAAAAGCTCCTCGGCGGGACAGAGTCACCGAGGGGCCGTCCGAAATCCCCGCAGACCACTGACCGGAAATAACCGCAGGTCAACACACTTCCGGTTGGTCCGAGTCCCTACGGCCCGGACCGACCGGTCCGCCCCCCTCCACATTTCCGGACAGCCTCCCGCCCCGTCGAGACATCCACGAACCGCGGACTGGCCCCTCCCGCCGTCCCACCGAAGGATCCCCACATGACACCCGCCCCGCAGCACCCCACCCCTGCCACGACGATCCCGTCCCAGCCGAGCGACCGGCCCGTCCCGCCGCAGATGCCCGTCAGTCCTGCCCGAGGCGGAGCAAGTTGGGGCGGAAGCAGCGCTTCCGCCGTACCCGCCCCCGATGGGGCGGGAGAGGACCTGCACCAGGGGGCGCAGGTCCTGGAGGCTTCGACCGAGGGCGGATCGAAGCCGGGGGAAGAGCAGATGCCGAAGTCCCGCCGTCGCGAGCGTCGTGTCCGCCAGCGTCCGCGTCAGCCGCCTGCGAAGAAGCGCCGTCATCAGCACTCGACGCGCTTCAACGACGATGAGTACGCGCTCGTCGCCACCGCCGCCGCCCAGTGCAACCTGACCGTCGCCGGCTTCCTCGCCCGTGCCGCCCTCGCAGCAGCCCGCGACCTCGATCGCACCAACGCCGAGATTGCCACCGAGCGCGACATGCTTACCGCGCTGTTCGACAGCCGGCGCAAGCTCGGCTGGGCCGGCAGCAACCTCAACCAGGCCGTGAAAGCCCTCAACTCCGGCGCGGACGCACCTCAACTGGAGTCCACCGCCACGGCGGTTCGCCAAGCTGCCGACGCCGTGCACGCCGCCGCGACCAGCATCCTCGAACGACAGCAGGCTGCGTGATCCCCAGCATCAACCCGCCCGGCGACCGGACCCTCGGCCTGCTCTCCTACCTCTACGGCCCCGGCAAGCGCGAGGAGCACGTCGACCCGCACCTCGTCGCCTCGTTCGACGGCATGGCCCCCGACCCCGGCCGCGACCCGAACACCACACTGAAGGCCCTCCAGCAGCTCCTGGACCAGCCCGTCCAAGCGCTGCCGGAGCACGCCCGCCCCGCCAGGCACGTCTGGCACACCTCCGTCCGCACCGCGCCCGGCGACTGGCCACTGTCCGACGAGGAATGGGCCGAGGTGGCCCACCGAATCGTCGCCGCCACCGGCATCGACCCGGGCGAGGGGCAGCCCGGCTGCCGCTGGGCCGCCGTACGGCACGCGGACGACCACATCCACATCGTCGCCACCCTCGTGTGCGAGGACGGCACCAGGCCCGACGACTTCCGCTCCGGCAAACGCGCCCAGGCCGAGGCCCGGCTCATCGAAAAGGAGCTCGGCCTGCACCAGGTCGCCCCCGGCGACGGCACCGCCGCCCAGCGCCCCACCAGCGCCGAACAACACAAAGCCGAACGACAGGGCCGCGAGCGCACCGCCCGAGAGGAACTCCGCGAGACCGTACGACGCGCCGTGGCCGGCGCGACCGACGACGAGGAGTTCTTCGACCGCTTGGCAGCCGCCGGCCTCCTGGTGAAGAAGCGCGTCGCTCCCTCCGGTGATCTGCTCGGGTACAAGGTCGCGCTTCCCGACGACCGCAACAAGGACGGCGAGCCCGTCTACTACCCCGGCGCCCGCCTTGCCCCTGACCTCTCCCTGCCCCGCATCCGCGAACGCTGGTCCATGGGCAGCCCAAGCCTCCGCCGTCTGCCAGGCCGACGGCACCGGCCGCCGCACGACGGCGTGCGACAGCTGCGCTCTCAGATGCGGTCCTCGTCGTCCACAGCGGCGAGGACGCCGTCGCTGCCGCGCACATCACCGCCGCCGGAGAGATCCTCGACGCGCTCGCCAAGACCTCCGCCGCCCACACCCGCTACCAACTACGAGAAGCCGCCGGGGCATTCGAGCGTGCCACCCGCTCCCACATCCGCGCCGCACGCGGACACGACCAGGCATTGCGGCAGGCCGCTCGCGAGCTCGTCAACGGCGGGGCCGCCCTCGGCCGCGGCGAGGACGGCGCCACCACGGCCATGGCGATCGACATGCTGTTCTTCCTGATCACCGCCGCCGCGCACTGGCACGCCAGGAAGGGCCACGCCCAACAGGCAGAAGCAGCCCACCGGGCCGCCGAGCACCTGCGCGTCGCCTACCAAGTCGCCGCCGACCAGCCGCTCGCCGTCCTGCATCAGCGCGGCCGAAACCTCGCCCGCTCGCTGGTGGAGAGACACGCCGCCGCCCTGCGGGCGGCAATGCCCGAGCTGGCTGAACAGGTACTGGCTGAGCCCGGCTGGCCGTCTCTCGCCACCACACTCGCTGACGCCGAGGCCGCCGGCCACACCTCCGCCGACCTTCTTGCCGACGTGGCAGGACGCCGCGAGCTGGGCACCGCAGAGTCAGTCAGCGACGTGCTGGTGTGGCGCGTACGACGGATGGCCAATCTGCCTGCCGACCCGTATCCCGGGTACGTGGCCGATGCCGGCGCCAAGCGTGAATCTGCTGCGCCACGGACAGCCGAGGCGCTGGGAATCAGCACTGCGAACGGGCCCCTCCGACGACGCTAAGCCGCAGGTCGAACAGCGGAACATAGCCGAGAATCCCCGGTTAGCCTAACCGGGGATTCTCCGCACCATGGACCTATCAGCACCCACCCCACCATGTGAGGAGAACACCCATGCCCGAAACCGATTCCTACCTCCGCGCCGACGTCTTCACCCTGCTCATCGACACGGACTTCCGGCTCCATCCCGACACTGGCACCTTCTGCCACTTCGACGGCCGCCCCTTCACCAACGAGGAACAGGCCACCGTCCTCCTGGCCAACCGGGACGAGCTCGAAGCAACCCTCGAGGTCCGTCTCCTCATCGACACGGAGGTCCAGAAGAAGGTGGGCATCGCCGGACTGAACATCGTCCTGGCCCCATACGACGACCAGCACGACGAGGACTTCACGCTCGGAGACGTGATCAGCCACGTGTCCCACGAAGGCCCCTCCGACATCGAGCGCCTCGCCTACGTGATGAACGGCTTCGTCCCCGACAGGCAGTGACACCAGCCCCAGGGACCTGAGCCCACAGCACCGATCGACCCGATGGTGGGCTCACCTGGGAACCTCGCACAACACAACGGCGGCCGGGATCATCCCCGGCTGCCGTTCGTGTCAGAGGCACCCCAGGCCAATCGACCATCCCACGGCCTCGCTTGTCAGCGGCGAACATCCTGAGACAGCAACGAAAGCGCCTCCTCCCACCGGAAACGATCCGCTCCGCCGCCCGCCTTCGGCTGGTGAGGCTTGTACGACCCGACCATCACGCCCATCTCCCGCAGCTGGTCCAGGCTCCGGCCGTACGCGGGGTGGGCGGCCATGGCGGCGTTCACGTACGGCAGGACCACGGTCGGGATCCCCATCCCGTACGCCTCGCACAGGATGCCCAGCGCGAGAGTGTCGGCGACGCCGGCGGCCCACTTGTTGACGGTGTTGAACGTGGCCGGCGCGACGGCGATGGCGTCGGCGGGTGGCAGCGGCCGCGGGTCACCGGGGCTGCGCCACGCGGACCGGATCGGGTAGCCCGTCTGTTGGGTGATCGCCTCGGTGTCGAGGAAGCCGAGCCCTTGGGGTGTGGCCACGACACCCACGTCCCAGCCCTGAGCTTGCGCGACAGTGATCAGCTGGTGGGCGTCGCCCGCGATGCCGGCGGCGCAGACGACGACGTACAGGAAGGGCTTCGTCGGCTGGTTGTTCACCACCTGTCTCCCCCGTCGGTGGCCAGGAGGTTTGCTGCTTCTTCGGCACAGCCCCACGAGAGCGTGACGCCGGCGCCTCCATGCCCATAGTTGTGCACGATCAGGTTGTCGCCATCCTGCCGCTCCGACTCGACACGGACGGCGGCGCGGGTCGGCCGGGCACCGATCCGGTGCTCCAGGACGCGGGCCCCGGCAAGGCGGGGCTCGACCTCCGTACAGCGGGCCAAGATACCGGCTGCCGCCTTTTCGTCTGGGGCGACGTCGCCTTCGCCATCGATGGCTGTGCCGCCGAGGACGACGGTGTCGCCGTGAGGGTAGAAGCACAGCAGGTCCGGTGAGAGGCCGGTGTCCTCGGAGAAGAACTCGGTCAGCCCTGGGTTGATGACGACGACGTGCTGGCCGCGGATGGGTCGAAGGTCCGGGTCCGGGGCCAGGTCCTTGGCGCCCAGTCCGGCGCAGTTGACGATCACGGGGGCCGGGCCGGCGTCCGTGATCGAGTCCAGGCGTCGCCGCTCGACCGTTCCTCCAGCAGCATCGAGCCGGCGCAGGAGGTAGCCGAGGTAAGCGGGCATGTCGATGAGTGGCACGGTGAACCGGTAGCCCGCAGTGAAGCCAGTCGGTAGCTCGGCCGACTCGCACGGCCGGAAGCTGGGCAGAGTAGTGGCCCAGTCTGGCGGGGCCTCGGCCGTGCGGGACGCCTCGATGCCGCTGGTGAGGCGGACACCTGTGCCGGGGTCGTCCGCCAGCTCGCGGAAGACCTCCAGGGACCGCTGACCCCAGTGGTCAACCTTGTCCTTCGGTTCAACCAGGTACGGCCCCCACATAGCCCCCGCTGCCAGCGACGTGACGCCAGGCACCTGCTCGGCGATCACGTGCACCGAAGCGCCGGCCTCGGCGAGAACGACGGCGGTGGTGAGCCCTGCCACCCCAGCCCCGACAACGACAACGCGCTCCCCTGCGGTCATGATCCCGACCCTAACGGCCAGGTGGCGTCGACGGTACGTGCTCGGCGAGGGCGTGCTCCAGGCCGTCAGGAAGTTGCGCACCTGGGAGTTGCGCTGTCGACGGCGTAGATCTGCGACGAACTGGTAGAGGGGGTAGCGCTGCGAAGTGAGCGCACGGCCGTGGCGCTGCCTGAGCGGTGCGCTGTTAGGGCGCGGTCAGGAGCCGAAGGCGGGACGACGTGGAGGGGGAACCGTGCCCAGCAGTTCCCACAGCGGCACGGAGCCGGCCGCCCACTCGGCCAGGAGCTCACGATCCACCAGGTGAAGTCGCTGCGAACGGGCGAAGGCAACGGCCTTGCTCGTGAAGCGGCCGTTGGTGACCAGCACGACGACATCGCCGTGGTGGACGGGGCGTCCGGTGCCATTGAGAACATGCAGGTCCGGAGTCCCCACCGCGGCGCCTGCCAGACCGGCCTTACGATGCTTGCACTGGATGACCCACAGGCGGCCGAAGGGATCAGTAGCCTTCACGTCGGCGCCGTTGTCGCCAGCCCCGCCAACCCGGATCGTCCGCGGACAGCCATCGCGGCGCATCAAATCCCGTACGGCCTCCTCGAACTGCCGGTGATGCAGGGCATCGATCTGCGGCAGCGCGTAACGCAGCCCCTGGTCCCGCGCCCGGTTTCGCCGGGTGGTCTCCCGAATCCGATGCACCCCAACCGCGCCGGCCGTCACAGCGGCCAGCAAGAGCACGATCAACATCCAGGGGTGTGCGGCCAACCAGCGCAGGGCACCGGCGACCAGGCTCCACACCACTGCGAAAAGCAGAAGAAGCAGGCCTGCCCGCTCCCAGCCGGAGGTCTGCCTCGTAGTACGGCGCGCCGCACCACGCCTGGACGCGGGCCGACGGCGGGAAGCCGATGGTGAACGGGGACGGCGGCCGCCCTGGCGAGGCCGCGTGCTCATGATCCGGCCTGTGAGATGCCACGTACCAGCTGACCGATCCCGTTGAAGATGCCCTGGCCCACCGGAGTCGGCGCGATCAGAATGCCTAAGGCCAGGACGAGAAACGCGGTATTGCGCTCCTCGAGACGGCTCCTGGCCTGTGTCCTTCGGCGCAGCCTCATCACCACGATGATCGCGAGCAGCACCGCCACGTTGACCGTCATCATGTGCAACCCACTCCCACCCGCCCGCACGTCCCGCACGCTCCCCACGGCGCCCCGGACCAGTGCAGCTGACGATGCACCCGAGCCGCAGGCAGTCGGTGAACGATGGCGAGAACCCCGCCTGACACTGTCTGGATGCCTCCCGGACACCCGTTCCCACGCATCCCAACCATGAGGGGGCAGACTCGGTGATCCTTGTGCCTGGTGGTGCCACGCCCCCGTATCGTCGCTGGCGTGACTCGGACATCCATGACGGACAGGACACAGGTCCCCGCTGATGATCTTGCCACGCTGATCGACCTGTTCGGGCTCGATCACGTGCTGGAGCGCCGCCACCTCGCCGACGGCCTGATGAATGTGAACTGGCGGCTGGACACCCCTGCGGGAAGTTTCGCCCTCAAGCGGATCATGGACGTGCCGCTCGACCGTCTGCGGCGCAACCTCGCCGTGCTGCCCGGGCTTGCCAAGGTCGGCATCCCCGTGGCCGCCCCCATCACAGCCTCTTCGGGCGCTGCGGTCGTCGAGGTCGGCGGCAGAGGGTACTGCCTGTTCCCCTGGGTACCGGGAGAACACATCCGTGGAGTCGACCTTTCCACTGGCCAGGTGGAAGGGCTCGGCGTGCATCTGGCCCGACTCCACGTAGCTCTCCGCCACGCTACCGACGCAGGCCGACTGCCGGCAGTTCCGGATTTGGTGACCGCCGAGGTCGATACACCGGAGCGTGCGGCGGAGAAGGCCGACCGGCTCACCGCATCTGTGCGCGCTAATGCTGCGGCCGAGCCTTTCGACCCAGTGGCCCTCGACGCGATCGCCAAGCGTCGCGTACTGCTCGACGAACACGCACGGTTGCAACCCCAGAGCAATGTTCCTGCGGGGCCACACGGCTGGACGCACGGCGACTTCCAGTACCGGAACCTCCTCTGGGCGGACGGCGAGCTGGTGGCCGTTCTGGACTGGGACCGGCTCGGCGTCCGCCCGTACGCGGAGGAAGTCGTCCGCACGGCGCAGGTGCAGTTCGGGGTGGAGGGCGTCTTCGACCTGGATCGGGTGTCGGCATTCGTGGCCGGGTACCGGTCGGTGAACCCCTTGGAGCCGGCCGAGCTGGGCGATGCCGTGCGTCGTCTGTGGTGGAAGCGGATGACGGACTTCTGGCAGCTCGAATTCCACTACGGCCGGGGCGATCGCTCCTGCGACGAGCTGTTCATCGCCGACGAGGCGCTCCTTCACTGGTGGACGGAGCGGCTCGACGTGGTGGAGCGGGCGTTCGCCGGGTCTGCCTAGATGTATTGCCCTGTGAGGTTGGGGACGCGGCTGGCGGGTGGTTTGCCTGCGAGCGCGGTGTGTCCGCGGTGGTGATTGTAGGTGTGCAGCCAGTCGGGGAAGGCGTCGCGTCGTTCCTGTTCTGAGTGGTAGGGGCGGGCGTAGGCCCACTCGTCGAGCAGGGTGCGGTTGAGGCGTTCGACCTTGCCGTTGGT
>NZ_JBSGTX010000003.1:136269-219282 GCF_053607625.1 Streptomyces sp. NPDC055103 | reverse complement strand
CCGGTCTGGGGTTTGGTCCTCGTGGGTTGGCTGTTGTGTATAAGCTAACGGTTCGTCCGTGTGACGGGGCCCCCCCCACCGGGGGCGCCCCTTCACACGTACGTACTGCTGTGCTCTGCCGCCGCGGGTCAGTGACCGGCGGTCGTGGCCTCGCCCGAGGGCTCGGCGCCGTGTTCGCCGCCCTCGGCCGCGCCGTGCTCGCCCTCGCCGGCCTCGGCGGACGCCGAGGCGGTCGGGGAGGAGCCCGGGGGAGCGGGGACGATCGACGGGCCGAAGTCCTTGAAGTAGCCGTCGGAGGGGACGACGTACGCGCTCAGGCCCACGTCACCGGTCTTGCTCAGCTTGAAGACGACCTTCTGCGCGTCGCCCTTCCTGGCGGCCTCGCTGCCGTTCTCGATGACGGCGGTGGCGTTGCCCGCGCCGCCGATCACGACGGAGCCGAGCGCCGGGACGGTGATCGGGCCGGCGCCACCCGCGGCGGCCGTCAGCTTCACCGTCGCGGTCGTGCCCGGGAGGGTGATCGCGTCGAGGGTCTGCGGCGTGTTGCCGTTGTTGAAGACGGTGGCCGAGACGACGGCCGGGCCCTTCACGCCCTCGTGGGGCTGGGTGATGACGAGCGCGTTCTGGATCTTGACGTCGTCCACGGTGACGGCCGCGTTGTCCGGCTTGACGCCGAGCGTCTGCGCGTCGTTGCCCGCACCACAGGCGGACAGCGCGGCGATGGAGAACACGATGGCGGTAGCGGCGAGGGCGCCGCGTCGAAGGCTGCGGCTCACGGCGGCGGCATCTCCTAGGACGAACGGACAGGTCTGGGGACTAAGGACCAGCTAAAGGTGTGTCAGCGCGCTTAGGTTACCGAGCCGCACTCTCCGTCCCGCACCCGACCCGCCCCTAACCGGCCCCAACCGGCCGCGGTGGTCGTCTGACCGGCCACCCGGATGGCCTCCGGCCCGCCCCGAGGGGTGTCCGGATCGTCGCCGTGAGCGACTCACTGTGGCCGGATCTCGACCCATTGACCTGTTGTTCACATAACCGCCTTGATCAATTCGACGGCCGCCCCGCATTCCCCGCGTCCCCGCTCCGGAAAATCACGGACCGTCGTCGCACTGATCAATTCGGGAATCACCCCGACATGCATCCGTACGGGTGGACGATCCTCGAACGGAGTACGTGGAGAAGGGCGCTCCGAACCGGACAAACCGGGGCATCGTCCCTCCCTGGCGGGGTTGCGGGTACGTGTAACGCGCGCGTTTCCCTCCGTCCGCGCAGCCGCTCCGACCTGCGAATACCGCCTTCCGGAAGCCCTTCGCAGCACGTTCGTGATGCTGTTGTCAAGCCCCGAGATATGCTCTGACCTGCGAAAACGCCATTCAGAAGAAGCTGTATCCGTGTTACCCTGGATAGCCACGGAAGGGGTACCTGTCACATGACGTTCAAGGTTGGCGACACCGTGGTCTATCCCCATCACGGGGCCGCGCTGATCGAGGCCATCGAAACTCGCCAGATCAAAGGCGTGGACAAGACCTACTTGGTGCTCAAGGTCGCGCAGGGCGACCTGACGGTTCGTGTACCGGCGGACAATGCGGAGTTCGTCGGTGTTCGCGACGTAGTCGGTCAGGACGGGCTGGACCGGGTCTTCGAGGTGCTGCGCGCGCCGTACGCCGAAGAGCCGACGAACTGGTCCCGGCGCTACAAGGCAAATCTCGAGAAGCTCGCCTCCGGCGATGTCATCAAGGTCGCCGAAGTAGTGCGCGACCTGTGGCGTCGGGAGCGCGAGCGCGGGCTGTCCGCCGGTGAGAAGCGGATGCTTGCAAAGGCTCGGCAGATCCTGGTGAGCGAGCTGGCTCTCGCGGAGAACACGAACGAGGACAAGGCCGAGGCTCTCCTCGACGAGGTCCTCGCGTCCTGAGCGAGCGCGCTCTGAATCGTTCCGAGCGAACCGTCCCGGTCTTTCCGGACGGTTCGTTTCGAACGCTTCGTTGTGAGCGTGCTTCCAAGTGAAGCGATGCCGCGGTGCCCGCCGGCGCACTGTGAACCACACAGTGCTGCTGCCGGGCGCTGCGGCATGTTCGCGTACGAATGCGGAGCGTACGCGCGGCTACACGCACACAGTCAGCCAAGCCTGTGCGTACCGCTGAAGAGAACCCGCACCCCCTGTTACGTCCGAACCCCTGTGCTCACGCGGCAACGCCTCGACCGTCGTCACGGAAAGGGCCCGGTCAAGGCGTCGCGTCCGGCACGGTGAGGCCATACCCATGTCGGCCGCGGAAACAAACCTGCCGGAGTGCAACCGATGTCAGACGAAGCGCGTCCTTCTCGTACCGCCGTGGTGATCCCGGCGGCAGGGCGGGGCGTACGCCTCGGCCCGGGCGCCCCCAAGGCGCTCCGCACGCTGAGCGGCACCCCCATGCTGATCCACGCCGTCCGCGCGATGGCCGCCTCCCGCGCGGTCTCGCTCGTCGTCGTGGTCGCACCCCACGACGGCGCCGCCGAGGTCAAGAACCTCCTCGACGCCCACGCCCTCCCCGAGAGGACGGACTATCTCGTCGTCCCCGGCGGCGACACCCGTCAGGAGTCCGTCCACCTGGGCCTCCAGGCGCTGCCCGAGGGCATCACCACCGTCCTCGTCCACGACGCGGCCCGCCCCCTGGTCCCCGTCGACACCGTGGACGCCGTCATCGAGGCCGTACGGGACGGGGCCGTCGCCGTCGTCCCCGCGCTGCCCGTCGCGGACACCGTCAAGGAGGTCGAGCCGGCCGAGAAGCCGGGAGACCCCGAGCAGGTCGTCGCGACGCCGGTCCGCGCCCGCCTCCGCGCCGTCCAGACCCCGCAGGGCTTCGACCACGACACGCTGGTCAACGCCCACGCCACCATCGCCCTCACGGGTGAGGGCGCCACCGACGACGCCGGCATGGTCGAGCGGCTCGGCGCGCCCGTCGTCGTCGTGCCCGGCCACGAGGAGGCGTTCAAGGTGACCCGTCCGCTCGACCTCGTCCTCGCCGAGGCCGTACTCGCCCGCAGGAGGGCCAACGATGGCTTCTGAGCAGCCGAACCTCCCCCTGATCCCCCGTACCGGCATCGGCACGGACGTCCACGCCTTCGAGAAGGGCCGCGAACTCTGGTGCGCAGGCCTCCTCTGGGAGGGCGAGGAGTACGGCCTCGCCGGGCACTCCGACGGCGACGTCGCCGCCCACGCCGCCTGCGACGCCCTCTTCTCCGCCGCCGGCATCGGCGACCTCGGCGCCCACTTCGGCACCTCGCGCCCCGAGTGGTCCGGCGCCGCCGGCGTCACCCTCCTCGCCGAGGCCGCCCGGATCGTCCGCGCCGAGGGGTACGAGATCGGGAACATCGCCGTCCAGGTCGTCGGCGTCCGCCCCAAGGTCGGCAAGCGCCGCGACGAGGCGCAGAAGGCGCTGAGCGCGGCGGCCGGCGCACCCGTCTCCGTCTCGGGAACGACCACGGACGGGCTCGGTCTGACGGGCCGTGCCGAGGGCCTCGCCGCCCTCGCGACCGCCCTCGTCTACCCCGTATCGCCGCAGAGGCCGTGAAAAACGTGCCCCGTGATAGCGCAACAGGTCGCGGGGCACTACCACACGCCCACTACCCTGGAGTGGTGACTATTCGCCTGTACGACACCAGCGCCCGGCAGATCCGTGACTTCACCCCGCTCACACCGGGCTGCGTCTCGATCTACCTCTGTGGCGCGACCGTGCAGGCCGCCCCGCACATCGGCCACATCCGGTCGGGGCTGAACTTCGACATCATGCGCCGCTGGTTCGCCTACCGCGGCTACGACGTCACGTTCATCCGGAACGTCACCGACATCGACGACAAGATCATCGCCAAGGGCGCCGACCAGGACCGCGCCTGGTGGTCGATCGGGTACGAGAACGAGCGCGCGTTCAACGCGGGCTACGACGCGCTCGGTTGCCTGCCGCCCACCTACGAGCCCCGCGCCACCGGGCACGTCCCCGAGATGATCGAGATGATGCGCGGCCTCATCGAGCGCGGTCACGCGTACGAGGCCGACGGCAGCGTCTACTTCGACGTGCGCTCCTTCCCCGGGTACCTGGAGCTGTCCAACCAGGACATCGACGACCTGCGCCAGCCCACCGAGGACGGCATCACCGGCAAGCGCGACCCGCGCGACTTCGCGATGTGGAAGGCGACCAAGCCGGGCGAGCCCGACTGGGAGACCCCGTGGGGCCGCGGCCGCCCCGGCTGGCACCTGGAGTGCTCGGCCATGGCCCACAAGTACCTCGGCTCCGCCTTCGACATCCACGGCGGCGGCCTCGACCTGATCTTCCCGCACCACGAGAACGAGATCGCCCAGGCCAAGGCCTTCGGCGACGAGTTCGCGCAGTACTGGGTGCACAACGCCTGGGTCACCATGAGCGGCGAGAAGATGTCGAAGTCGCTCGGCAACAGCGTGCTGGTGTCGGAGATGGTCAAGAACTGGCGCCCCATCGTCCTCCGCTACTACCTGGGCACCCCGCACTACCGGTCGATGATCGAGTACAGCGAGGAGTCCCTGCGCGAGGCCGAGTCGGCGTTCGCCCGCATCGAGGGCTTCATCCAGCGCGCCACCGAGAAGGCCGGGACGACCGTCGCCCCCGCCGACGAGGTGCCGCCGGCCTTCGCCGAGGCCATGGACGACGACCTGGGCGTGCCCCACGCGCTCGCGATCATCCACACCACCGTCCGCCAGGGCAACAGCGCCCTCGCCGCGGACGACAAGGACGAGGCCATCGCCCGCCTCGCCGAGGTCCGCGCCATGCTCGGCGTCCTCGGCCTGGACCCGCTCGACCCGCACTGGGCCGAGGAGTCCGGTGGCGGCGAAGAGCTCCACGGCGTCGTCGACACCCTCGTACGGCTCGTGCTCCAGCAGCGCGAGTCGGCCCGCGAGCGGAAGGACTGGGCGACGGCGGACGCGATCCGCGATCAGCTGAGCCAGTCCGGCCTCGCCATCGAGGACAGCCCCGACGGCCCCCGCTGGACGCTGGGCAACCGTTAGAAGACGTGCCGCTCGGGGCTCCGGGCGGCACACTTCAGTTACAGACTTATGTACGCAGGCAATAGAGGAAACAGGTAGTCATGGCCGGGAACAGCCAGCGCAGGAACCGTCGCACGTCCAACAAGAAGGGTGCGACGGTCGGCAGCGGTGGCCAGCGGCGCAAGGGCCTCGAAGGCAAGGGCCCGACACCCAAGGCCACCGACCGCAAGGGCCACAAGGCGTTCCGCGTCTCCAACGCGATGGCCCGGAACGTGGCCAAGCGCAAGCCCGTCGCGCGCCGCGGCGGCAAGGGGACGTCCGAGATGGTCGTCGGCCGCAACCCGGTCTTCGAGGCGCTGCGCGACGGCGTGCCCGCCACGACCCTGTACGTGCAGCAGTTCATCGACAACGACGAGCGCGTGCGCGAGGCCCTGAACCTCGCCACCGGCCGCGGCAACATCCACATCATGGAGGCGCCGCGCCCCGAGCTCGACCGGATGACGAACAACCTGAACCACCAGGGTCTCGTCCTCCAGGTCCCGCCGTACGAGTACGCGCACCCCGAGGACCTCGCCGCGGCCGCCTTCGACGACAACGAGGACCCGCTGATCGTCGCCCTCGACGGCATCACCGACCCGCGCAACCTCGGCGCCGTCGTCCGCTCCGTCGCGGCCTTCGGCGGCCACGGTGTGGTCGTCCCCGAGCGCCGCGCCGCCGGCATGACCGCCGGTGCGTGGAAGACCTCGGCCGGCACCGCCGCCCGTACCCCGGTCGCCCGCGCCACCAACCTGACGCGCTGCCTGGAGCAGTACCAGAAGGCCGGTCTCACGGTCGTCGGCCTCGCCGCCGACGGCGACCACGAGGTCCACGAGCTGGAGGCGCTGTCCGGCCCGGTCGTCATCGTCGTCGGCTCCGAGGGCAAGGGCCTGTCCCGCCTCGTCGGCGAGACCTGCGACTACCGCGTCCGCATCCCGATGCCGGGCGGCGCCGAGTCGCTCAACGCCGGTGTGGCCGCGGGTGTCGTGCTGTACGAGGCGGCCCGCCGCCGTATGGCGTAACACCTCCGCGTCACACCCCCACGTACGACCCGGCCCCGGCCGCGGCGTTGATCTTGACGGGTCTCGGACATTTGCGAGCCGTCAAGGCAGTGTCCTAAACCCAGATCACTCGGTTAGATGAGTGTGGACACCAGAACGCCCCGGCCGGGGTTCGACGATCAGCCCGCGCTGAGCATGGTCAAAGTGGACTCCGATCCCGCCCAGGTGATCGTGAACCACGCCAGCTTCCGTGTGCGGCTCGCGCCGGCACAGGCGCCGACGTTCGCCGCGAACCCGCGCGTCGCCGCGCTCTCCGGAGCCGGCGGAGGGGCGGGAGCAGGAGGGGGCGCGCCGCGCCGCCGGCCCGTCGTGTGGACGGGGAAGTCCGCGCCGGGCGCGACCGGACTCCTCCAGGCCGTACGCGAGTCCTCCGCCGTCTCCACGCTGGACCCGTCCGTCCGGCACACCGGTCCGGACGCGGGCGCCACGCAGGCCATCCCGCGCATCGACGACACGATGCCTACCCCGGTGGTGCCCGCCGAGGCCGCCGCGCCGCTGCTGCCGCCGATGCGGCGCGCCGAGGGCGCCTACGACGACGTGTACGACCTCCGGCCCGAGACGCCGGGGCCGTACGAGGACGACAGGGCGGCCGGTCGCGACGGCCGCGACGGTCGCCGCCAGGCGCACGACCCCGTCCGGCACGCGTTCTACCCCGGCCGCCGGATGAACCTCGGCGTCGTCCTCCTGCCGCTCCGCGTGTTCCTCGGCTTCATCTCCATCTACGCGGGCATGGGCAAGCTCTGCGACCCCGTCTACTTCGACGGCGGCGAGCGCGGCTCCATGGTGAAGTGGCTCAACTCGCTCCACCCGTGGGCCCTCGCCGAACCGCTCCGCGACTTCGCCCTCCAGCACCCCGTGGGCGCCGGGCTCACCGTCGCGTTCCTCCAGGTCGTCGTCGGCGTCCTCACCGTCCTCGGCCTGTGGCAGCGGGCGGCCGCCGTCGTCGGCGCCCTGCTCTCCGCCGCGCTCATCCTGACCGTCAGCTGGCGGACCGTCCCGGTCTACGACTCCGCCGACATCATCTACCTGGCCGCCTGGTCGCCGCTGATCATCGCCGGCGCCCCCGTCTACTCGCTCGACGGCCGCCTCGCGGGAGAGGCCTGGCGCACCCTCGGCCCCCGCGCCGAACTCTGGGCCCTGCGCCGCCGTGTCACGCGCCGCAGCACCCTCCTCGCCTCGGTCGTCGTCGGCCTCACGCTCCTCATCGGTTCCGTCCTCGGCGGCGCGGTCCGCTCGACCGAGATGGTCACCGTCCCGGGCCCCAACGACGACCCGATCAACCACCTCCCCGGCGCGCCGCTCCCCACGGAGCCGACGCGCCGCGCCCCCTCGAAGAGCGCCTCCACCGCGCCCGAGCCGGCCGCGACCTCCGCGACGACGGAGGCCACCGAGGGCCGCGAGGAGACCGAGGAGGCGACCCGGCCGACCGAGACGACCCCGGAGTCCACCCGCACGCGGGAGCAGCGCCCGACGGCGACGCAGGGCAGCAGCACGGGCTCCTCGACGACCACGCGTCCGCCCACGCGGTCGGACCCGGCCCCGCCGCCGACGACCAGCGACACCCCGACGACCACGGGCGGCACGTCGAGCGGCGGCTCCACGGGCTCGACGGGCGGCAGCAGCACCCCGACGGAGAGCGGCTCGACGACGGGCGGCGCGCAGAACCCGATCGGCGGCCTGCTGGGCTGAGCCGGGAGGACGTACGGAGAGGGGCGGCACCGCGGGGACGCGGAGCCGCCCTTCTGGTCTGCGTACAGAGGTACAGGCGTACCGCGTGCAGAGGTGCTCCGTTGGGCCGGCTTCAGGCCCGCTGGGCGGCGAGCTCCTTGGCGGCCTCGGTCAGGTCCTTGGCGGTGTCGATGGCCCGCCAGTAGGCCCCCTGGGGCAGCGGGAAGCCCGCCAGGCGGCGCTCGCGCGCGAGCCGGGGGAAGGTGGTCCGCTCGTGGTCGCCGAGGTCGGGGAGGAGCTCGGTGAAGGCGGCGGAGAAGACGTACACGCCGGCGTTGATGAGGAACGGCGACGGCGGCGACTCGATGAAGTCGGTGATGTGCCCGAAGTTGTCGGTCTCGACGGCGCCCCACGGGATGCGGGGGCGGGCGAGGGCGAGCGTCGCGAGGGCGTCCCGCTCGGCGTGGAACGCGGCCATCTCGCGGAGCGAGAAGCGGGTCCAGATGTCGCCGTTGGTCGCGTACCAGGGCTGGTCCGGCGCGGGGAGGTGCGTGGCGGCGTACTTGAGGCCACCACCGCGGCCCAGGGGCTCGGACTCGACGACGGTCGTCACCTTGAGGGGGAGGTCGGCGGATTCCAGCCACTCCTGGAGGACCTCGGCGAGGTGGCCGCAGGAGACGACGGCGTCGGTCACGCCCTCGGCGGCGAGCCAGGAAAGCTGATGGCCGATGATCGGGGTCCCGGTACCCGGGATCTCGACCATCGGCTTGGGGCGGTCGTCGGTGTAGGGGCGCAGCCGCGAGCCCTGGCCGCCCGCCAGGACCACGGCCTGCGTCGGATTGATGTGCATACGGGGAACGATAGGCGCCCCGCACGCCCTAGGCCCGAATGCGCGAGGGGACGCGACGTGAGGCTCGACCCGTGGCTCAGGTCGCGGCTCGGCGCGAGGCTCAGGGGAAGGCTCCGGTCAGGTCCCGGCTCGCGGCCCGGGCCAGGGCTCGGGTCAGGGCTCGGGTCAGGTCCCGGCTCGTGGCTCAGGTCGCGGCTCAGCCGGCGCGCATGACGCCGGTCGCGTACGAGGTGTCGCAGACCGGGCGGGAGAAGGACTGGGCACGGGAGGGGCCGTAGTGCTTGACGGCGGCGCGGCCGAGGGCGCGGGCGATGGACATGCAGTGCACGGCGAGCGAGGGCCGGTTCTCCACCTCGCGCTGGAGGTGCGTGAGGGCCGTGCCGGGGTCCTTCTCCTGAAGCTCTGCGAGGAGCTGGTCGCGGAGAATATCCTGCGGGGCACGGGACTTGGCGCGGACGGAGACCTCCGTGGAGGAGGCCGTCAGCTGGGTGGCGGAGTCCTGGCCGGCCCACGGAACGGCGGACACCGCGAGCGTGCCCGAGAGCACCAGGACGACGGGCAGGACGAGGGCGAGAGAGCGGCCGATTCGGCGGGCAGTGTGCGTCACGCAGGCGAGCGTAGCGGCCGGTAGTGATATGGCGACATTTAGTCACTCTCGCGGGGGATGGTTCGAGGCGGCTTTTCGAATTCCGTGTTGACGGCGGGGTCGTGGGCAGGCCCTGAATGCCGGGGTTTTCCGGGGTAAACCACCACTTGGGCGTGTGAGGCGCGAACGGCCCCGCGTCTGCGAGAGACGAGGGGCCGTTCGGGGAGGCTCTACGGATCAGAGGCTCTACGGATCAGTCGCTGAGGCGGGCGCCCGTGGAGGTGGAGAAGACGTGCAGCTCGCCGGCGCGCGGGACGACGTGGAGCGTGGAGCCCTTGGCGGGGACGTCACGGCCGCCGACGCGGACCACGAGGTCCTTGTCGTCGCCGCCGACGCGGGTGGAGCCGTACACGAAGCCGTCGGAGCCGAGCTCCTCGACGACGTTGACCGTCACGGCCATGCCCTGGTCGCTCTCGGAGCCCTGCACGTCGAAGTGCTCGGGGCGGACGCCGACGGTGACGGTGGTGTCGCCGTTGGCGGACGCGGCGGCGATGGCGTCACGGGAGACGGGGACGACGCTGTTGCCGAACTTCACGCCGCCGTCGGCGATCGGGACCTCGATCAGGTTCATGGCGGGGGAGCCGATGAAGCCGGCGACGAAGAGGTTGGCGGGGCGGTCGTACATGTTGCGCGGGGAGTCGACCTGCTGGAGCAGACCGTCCTTCAGCACGGCGACGCGGTCGCCCATGGTGAGGGCCTCGGTCTGGTCGTGGGTGACGTAGACCGTGGTGATGCCCAGGCGGCGCTGGAGACCGGCGATCTGCGTACGGGTCGAGACGCGGAGCTTGGCGTCGAGGTTCGACAGCGGCTCGTCCATGAGGAAGACCTGCGGCTCACGCACGATGGCGCGACCCATGGCGACACGCTGACGCTGACCGCCGGAGAGCGCCTTCGGCTTGCGGTCCAGGTACTCGGTGAGGTCGAGGATCTTCGCGGCCTCTTCGACCTTGGCGCGGATCTCGCTCTTGTTGACGCCGGCGATCTTGAGTGCGAAGCCCATGTTGTCGGCGACGGTCATGTGCGGGTACAGCGCGTAGTTCTGGAACACCATCGCGATGTCCCGGTCCTTCGGCGGCAGGTGCGTGACGTCGCGGTCACCGATGCGGATGGAGCCGGCGTTGACGTCCTCGAGCCCCGCGAGCATGCGGAGCGAGGTCGACTTGCCACAGCCGGAGGGCCCGACGAGGACGAGGAACTCGCCGTCGGCGATCTCGATGTCGAGCTGGTCGACGGAGGGCTTGGTGGCACCGGGGTACACCCGGGTCGCCTTGTCGAAAGTGACGGAAGCCATGGTGATGTGTCCCTTCACCGGCAGGAACGTGCCGGACGATCCGAGTAAAGGAAGGATTGAGGTCTAGTCCACCTGGGTGAACCGCAAGTGACGCTACCTGGCGATGCCCGATCTGTCAGCACTCCGGAGCGCGTGAGATTTCCGGCCGCCACCGGGACGGGTTTGGTTACACTGCACTCGCTGCCTCCTTAGCTCAGCTGGCCAGAGCACCGCTCTTGTAAAGCGGGGGTCGTCGGTTCGAACCCGACAGGGGGCTCCAGGCAAAGGGCCAGCGCAGGCGCATGTTTCCCCGGCGCTGGCCCTTTCGCATGATCACGGCCGTGCCACCTACGTGCCGGAAGGCCCGTCCTTACGGTCCTTCCGGGCCTGGCGGATCGTCTCTCGGCGACCCCGTCGCCCGGACCTGCGCTCCAGCCCGGGCGCCGACCGCAGGCCTGGCAGTTCGGGTCGATGGGTGACGACCCAGGGGCGGCCACGGCACTCGGGCCAGGACGATGCCTCCGGCGGGGGGCTCAGGCTCCAGGGCGGCGGGGGCTCCGTGAGCGGGTGCTCAGGTGGCGTGCTCCACGGACGCGACTGGGTGAAGCGTGGCGACCGTATGGCTGACCCGATCCGGCTAGAGCTAGGGATCAGGTGTTGCCCACGTGGAGGGTTGTGCGCGGTCGGCGCTGGCAGGTCACTCCTGGCCATCGACGAAGCCCGACCGTCGGTTAGGTCCCGGACGAGTCTCCGGGCCGCCCCCAGACACATCGGGGATGCAACCGTTCACTTCAGAGCTGGAACCCCCGGAAGCCGACCGCGCGCTTGAAACCCTAGGGGGATGCACTGACAACGGTGCTGTCTGGGCTGAGTGTCCAACTGCGACGCCTCGAAGGCATCTTGCTTGAGTGGCCGCCCGTGCGGCGTGCGGTCCATCTGTGGACGGCGGAGGCGTGGCGATGCTCTGTCGACCCTCTGGCCGGCGTTGACGCGCAGGACTCACGCGCCCTCCGGAGGCGTGGGTCATGAGCGGCATCATGGTCTTCATGGCTTCCGAACCGCTCCATGCCCCGATCGAAAGCACCCACGTCACGGTGACGGATGGTGCCGCACTCGTCTTCACGTGGGATGCGGACGCTCGGATCGAGGTGCGAAACCTCGGGGGTGAGGTTGTCATCGAGGCGAATGCCGCGGGCCTCAGGACGCTTGCTGGGCACCTGCTCGTGCTGGCCGGCGACGGCGTTTCCGACGGAGCGCACCTGCACCTCGAAGACAACAACGGGCTGGAAGACGGCTCCGTCGGCTTGGTACTGGAGCGGAGCGACGAGGAGTAGCGCCTTCGGCGCGCAGGCCATCCGGTCGCATATGGCTTCCCAAGTAGGGTGCCGCGCATGACCACTTCTCCCGATCACGTCGACAGCAGAGAAGACCTGGCATCCTTCGTTCGCTCTCTGCGCCGTGGCTGTGCCGACGACGGTGACTCGTGGGGCAACGCAGACCTTGCCGGGTTCCTGGAAGCCCTGGCGGCATGGGTTGACGACGCGGACGGGTGGTACCGCAACGCCGGCCACGAGCTGCCTGTCGACGGAGACTGGCGTTTCTTCGCCCGAGCGCTCCAAGCGGCGACGACGTACGAGTAGGAGGCACAGCAGAGCAGCCCCGGACGGGATCCGGGGCTGCTCTGTCGTGGGATGCGCTGCTGGGCGCCGGCGAGTGCCGCCAGCACGAGAGAGAGTCGGTCGATCCGCCTAGGGCGCCGCGGTTACCCGGCGCCTCGACTTCATGAGGATCCCCGCCTAGGGCATCCCCACCTATGGCCTGACGGCAGCCCCTTCCCCGTCCGCAGGCCGGCGCATGCTGGACGCGGCTGCCGCCCACGCCGTGGCCGGCAGCGACAAATGGATTGCTCCGGTATTTCCCAGTCGTGATCATGTGCCGAATGCGATTCTTTCCCGCCTCCGCGGACCCGACCGCCCTGGACCGTGCCGTCGCCTACCCGGCCGACGGTCCCATCGTCCCCCTGACCGCTGAGAAGATCCGCGAGGAGCTTGACGCCGACCAGTTCCGCCCGGAGTGGGTCTGGCTGGCCGAGGACGAGGACGGGAACGTCCTTGCCCGTGCGCTGTGGTGGGGCCGTGCCGACAGCGAGCGCCCCATAGCGCTCGACTGTCTTCAGGTCCGCTCCAGCGTCGCCGATCCGGTCGCCGTCGCCACCGGGCTTCTTGACGCCGGGCATGCCGCCTTCGGCGCGCGCCCGCTGTACAACCTCTCCCTCCCCGCGGACTGGAGCAGCCGACCGGAACTCGGCCAGGCGGTGGCCTGGCGTCGCGAAGCGGGCCTGCGCGCAGGGCTGAGCCGGGAGATTCAGCGCCTGCGCTACGAGTGGACCCCGGCGGCGGGACTGCCCCAGGCCGGCGGGCGGTTGACGTTCCGCGAGGGCGACGACGAGGAGTTCCTGGACGCCTTCGTCCGGGTGTCGACCGACAGCCTCGACGAGGCCACCCGGGACGAGCTGCGCACGAAGAGCGCCAGGCAGCTGGCCGAAGAGGACATGGAGTTCTACCTCGACTGCCCGGGCGAGCGCTCCTGGTGGAGGCTCGCGGAGCTGCCCGACGGGACGCTCGCCGGCCTGGCCCTCCCGTCAGCGACCCCGTACAACCGCAACGTCGGGTACCTCGGCGTCGTACCCGAGCAGCGAGGCAAGGGACTCATCGACGAGATCCTCGCCGAGATCACCCGCTTCCACGCGACCGAACGCGCCGAGCGCATCACCGCGACCACGGACACCACGAACCTCCCGATGGCCGCCGCCTTCGACCGCGCCAACTACGCCGTGACGGAGATCCGCATGGTCCTGGAGACTCCGAGGTCCGCGTGACGTGCCGACGACAGCGCCTGGGTGTCCCGCCCCGGCCCGCCGTCGTGTCTCAGTCGTAGAGGCGGGCGGCGGACGGGGCGGTGGGGTTCTGGTGGCCGGGTGTCGTGTACGCGAAGTTGAGGACCGTGCGCCGTAGGCCCGGGCGGTCGAGTGGGGTGACGCGGTGGGCGGTGCGGTCGCTGCGCAGGACGTAGGCGTCGCCCGGGCGGTGGTGTGCCCGGTGGGTGCCCGGTGCGTCGAGGGCGTCGAGGTCCCCGCGGCCGGGGTGGAACTCCAGCAGTCCGCCGTCGGCGGGGTGCGGCGGGGCTTCCAGGAAGAGGACGAGCGCGAGCGGGTAGTCGTCCGTGTGGGCGCCGTGGGTGTCGCCGGGGCGGTGGAGCACGTTCAGAACGTGCCGCTCGACGCTCACCGCCGTGCACGGCACCACCCTCGTCATCACGCTGAACCGGCCCGCCGTACGCAACGCCGTCGACGCCGCGACGGCCGCCGCCCTGGACGCGGCGCTGTCCGCGCTGGAGGACGACGACGCGTTGCGCGTCGGGGTGCTGACCGGAGCAGCCGGTCACTTCTGCTCCGGGACGGACCTCAAGGCGTTCCCCGAGCACGGCATCCCGACCGCGGCCTGGCCGGGCTGACCCGCGCGACCCGCACCACTCCGCTGATCGCCGCCGTCGAGGGCGCGGCCGTCGCCGGCGGCTTCGAACTCGCCCTGGCCTGCGATCTGATCGTCGCAGGCCGGTCGGCCTTCTTCGGTCTGCCCGAGGTCGCCAGGGGCCTCGTCGCGTCCGAGGGCGGGGCCATCCGGCTGCCCACCCGCCTGCCCTACCACCTGGCCATGGAGTTGCTGCTCACCGGAGACCGGCTGGCCGCCACCCGCGCCGAACACCACGGTCTGGTGAACCGCCTCGTACCGGACGGGCAGGCGGTGACCGCCGCCCTCGGCCTCGCCGAGGAGATCAGCCGCCACACCCGCGACGCCGTCGCCACCGTCAAGCGGATCGTCCACCTGACACGGGGCCACGACGAGCCCACCGCTTTCGCCCTCCAGGACCCGGTCAGCGACGGGCTGATGGGGTCCCCGCAGGCGGTCGCCGGCGCACGACGGTTCACCCGGCGGGCGACCTGACGGCGGCCGGCTCCGTCGTCCCTCAGCCGGCGCCTGGGACGACCAGGCCGGACTCGTAGGCCAGGACCACCAGTTGGGCGCGGTCGCGGGCGTGCAGCTTGGTCATGGCCCTGTTGACGTGGGTCTTCGCCGTCGCCGGGCTGATCACCATGCGGTGCGCCAGCTCGTCGTTGGACAGGCCCTGCGCGACGAGGGTGACGGCCTCGCGTTCGCGGGCGGTCAGGTGCTTCAGCGCCGCGCCGGCGCCGGCGCCGGTGCCGGTGTGGGTGGGGGGTGGCTGGGTGACGTAGCGGGCGATCAGTTTGCGGGTGATCGAGGGCGCGAGCAGGGCGTCGCCGCGCGCGGCCACGCGGACGGCGTGCAGGAAGTCCTCCGGCACGATGTCCTTGACGAGGAACCCGGCCGCACCCGCGCGCAGCGCGTGGAAGACGTACTCGTCCAGGCCGTAGTTGGTCAGGATCACGACACGTACGTCGGAGAGGGCGGGGTCCGTGGCGATGTGCTCGGTCGCCTTGATCCCGTCCATCACCGGCATCTGGATGTCGATGAGCGCGATGTCGGGGGCGTGCTTCCTGGCGAGTTCCAGGCCCTCCTGGCCGTTGGCGGCCTCGGCCACCACCTCTATGTCGTCCTCGAGGTCGAGGAGCGCGCGGAAGCCGCTCCGGATCAGGGGCTGGTCGTCGACCAGCAGGACGCGGATCATGACGCCCCTTCCACGGGGAGTACGGGGAGTGTGGGGAGTACGGGGAGTGTGGGGAGTACGGGGAGTTCCGCCTCGACGGCGAAGCCGCCTCCGTGGCGCGGCGCTGCCCGCAGGCGGCCGCCGAGGGCCGTGACGCGTTCGCGCATCCCCAGCAGCCCGATGCCGGGTACGGGCGCGGCGGCCGCCGTGGCCCTGCCGTCGTCGTCGATCCGGAGGACGACCGCGTCCGGGCGGTAGTCGATCCGTACCGATGCCTCGGTCGCCTCCGCGTGCCGGGCGACGTTCGTGAGCGACTCCTGGACGATCCGGTAGACGGTCCGGCCCACCGCGGCCGGCACGCCGCGTGGGTCTCCCGCGATCGTCAGGGTGGCCTTCGGGCCGGTCTTCTCGGACCGTTCCACCAGGTCCGGGACGTGTTCGAGTCCGTGCGGAGGGCTCGTGTCGTCGTCGCGGAGCGCCTCCAGCGTCGCCCGGAGCTCCCTGGCGGCGTCCCGGCCCGCCTCCCGGATCGCCAGCAGCGCCTCCGGGACCTCCTCGCCCCGCTTCCGGGCCACGTGCACGGCGACCTCCGACTGCACCTTGATGACGGAGATCTGATGGGTGAGCGAATCGTGCAACTCCCGCGCGATGTGCAGCCGTTCCTCGTCCGCTCGGCGCCGCGCGGTCTCCTCCCGGGTGCGCTCCGCCTCGTCCGCTCGCCGCTCCGCCTGCCGGAGCGCCTCACCGGCGGCACCGGCGGCGATCAGCCAGGCGATCTCCAGGGCACCTCGGGCCTGCGCGAAGGCCTCGCCCGTCGTGTGCGGGCCCGAGACCAGGGCCGCGAGCGGGAGCGCGGCCAGCACCGTCACGCTCGCCGCCACCGTGACGATCCGATGGCCGGCTCGCATCGCCGCGTACACCGCGAACAGGAACGCGACGGCTGCCACGTCGAAACCGGCCGCCTGGTACCCGACGGCGCAGACCCCGGTGACGGCCAGCACGGCGACCGGGGCGCGGCGCCCGGCGGCCAGCGCCAGCCCTCCGGCCACCAGCAGCGCGTAGCCGAGCAGGCCGCGCGCCGAGGCGGGGTGCTGTGCGGACACCCCGGTGACCAGCAGCGCCGCCGCCACTCCGACGGCGGTCAGGAAGTCCCTGGCCTCGGGTCGCACACCGAAGCGTCCCTTGTTCATGCGGGCACCCTAGCCGGATGGCCCGGCGGTGGAATCCCGCTCGCGGACGAGTGGCGGGCTACTGCGCACGCAGTACTTTCGCGGCGCCTGCCACGACCGCGGTAGCGCGAAGTGTCCGCGTCCGCGGGACGACCGGAGTGGTCGCGGCCGACAGGATCGGACCATGTCCAGTCGTAGGAGGAGAGCCCGAGTGAGCACGAGCACGAGCACGACCACGAGCACGAGCACGACCACGAACACGAGCACGAGCACGAGCATGTGTAGTACGCGTGGGAGCCGTCGTCGTTCTGTGTCTGTTCGCCGTCTGTTTCCGGCCTTCGTCGGGGCTGCTCTCGTGGTCCCTCTCGGCGGAGGTCTCGCTCTCGCCACACCCGCGGCCGCGTCCGCCTCGGCCCAGCCCGTCGCCGCCGCCGTCACCGACTTCAGCCTGGGGCGGATCGGCGCCGCCTCGGGCGGGCTGGTCGCGCTGGTCGGCGTCGTCGTCGCCGTCCTCGCGCTGATCCGCCCCGCCGGTCCCGTCGGCACCGCCCGCGGGCCGCGCGGAGCCCTGGCGGCCTTGGCGGCGGGGGCGGTCGGCCTGGTTCTCGGCGGGCTTGTCGCGGTCACCGCCGACGCCGGTATCGGTACCGGCAACGGTCGTGGCGGGGCCTACGTGGCCCTGCTGCTGGGGCTGGTCGCCACGGTCCTCGGCGGGGTCGCTCTGGCCCGCTCCCGGCGTACCGGCTGACCGGCTGACCGGCGGAGTTCCTCACGCTCCCCGTCCGCTCCCACCCGCTTCTTACCCGCTGGTTCTGTGTCCCGGACCGGCTCGGTCCGGGACACTTGTGCGTTACGGGGTGTACAGGTGGCGCGGGGTTGTCGGGGAGAGGTGCGGGGATGGGGCGGCGTTCCGGTGGGCTGATCGGCGTGTGGGCCGAGCAGCAGCGGGTTGCGCAGAGGGAGCGGGAGGGGCAGCAGCAGGCGGTGCTGCGGCAGCGCAGGGAGGCGGAAGGGGCGCAGCGGGCGCACGAGCGGGACGTCGCCCGGATGCAGAAGGAGCAGCGCGCCGCCTACCGGCGGCATCGGGACGAGGACGCTCTCCGGCGGACCCATGAGCTGGACGCGCGGGTCGCCCAGCTCCAGGGGCTGCTCGTCTCGGGGTGCCGGGCCCCCGCCCTCGGCGTGGAGGGACTGCGGCGGAGCGAGGAGGTCGCGCCGTTCGCGCCCGGGGCGTTGGGGGTGCCCGTGGCCATGCCGGATCAGCGGTACTACCAGGACCACGGCGGCCGGGAGCGGTTCGAGCGGGACTGGTACGCGGCGCAGGCCGCCGAGGCGCGGCGTCTGGAGCAACTGGCCGCGTACCGGGCGGCGTACGACTCCTGGGCGGAGGAGCGGACCCGGGAGATCCGGCAGCACAACTCCGGGGTCGCCGGGGCCGCCGACGCCCTGCGGATGGGAGAGCCGGAGACCGTCGTCGAGTTCTTCTCGGCCGTGCTCTTCGCCTCGACCGCCTGGCCCGAGGGGTTTCCCCGGGAGGTCGTCGCGGCGTACGACCGCGGCGGGCGCACGTTCGTCCTGGACTGGGACCTGCCCGGGTACGAGGTCGTGCCGGCCGCCAAGGGGGTCAAGTACCTGCCGAGCACCGACCAGGACAAGGAGGTCCCGCGGCCGGTGACGCAGCGGCGGGCCCTCTACCGGGACGTGCTCGCGCAGAGTGTGCTCCTCGCCGTACGGGAGCTGTTCGCCGCCGATCGGGGTGGGGCGCTGGAGGGCGTCGCCCTGAACGGGTACGTCGGGGGTGTCGATCCCGCCACCGGGCTCGCCGGGCGCGTGTGCGTCGCCTCCGTCGTCGTGGGGCGGCAGGACTTCGACCGGTTGAACCTGGAGCTCGTCGGGGCCGTGGAGTGTCTGACCGGTGCCCTCGCCGGGCGGCTGTCCGCCAAGCCCGAGGACCGGGTCGCCGTGCCGCCGCTGCGGACGCCCGAGCAGGTGGGCACGGACGTCGTCGTCCAGGGGGACGGCGAGGAGCCCGATCTGCTCGCCATGGACCCGATCGCCTTCGAGGGGCTCGTCGCCGAGTTGTTCAGGGCCCGTGGGCTCCAGGCCGTCACCACCCGCCGGTCCAACGACGGCGGCGTGGACGTCGAGGCCCTGGACTCCGACCCGATCAGCGGCGGTTCGATCGTCGTGCAGGTCAAGCGGTACCGGAACACCGTCCCGCCGACCGCCGTCCGTGACCTGTACGGGACCGTGCAGGACGCCGGGGCGAACAAGGGCGTGCTCGTCACGACCTCGAAGTTCGGACCGGGTTCGTACGCCTTCGCCAACGGGAAGCCGTTGACGTTGATCTCCGGGACCGAGCTCGTCGATCTGCTCCATCAGCACGGGCTGCGGGGGCGGTTGGGGACGGGGGAGGTGGCGTCGCCCGGCCCCGTCGAGGCCGCCGTGGCCCCGCCCGCCGTGACTCCGCCCGTCGACGCCGCCGACGACTTCAACCTGCTCGGCATGGTGTGGTCGGGGTCCACCGCTCTCGACGTGTGCGCCCTGGTCTGCGCGGGCGGCCAGGTCCTCGGCGACGAGTGGTTCGTCTTCTTCAACAACCCCGCCACACCTGATGGTTCGGTCGCCATGGTCGCCGCCGCCACCGGCGACCGGGCCGCCATACGGGTCGGCTTCGACGCGCTGCCCGCCCGCGCCGACCGGCTGGTCCTCGTGGCCGCGGTGGACCCGGAGGTGAACCCCGACGCCGATCTGAGCGGGTTCTCCGACGCCGGAATCCGGCTGCGGGACGACTCGGGGAACGAGCTCGACCGCCTTGAGGTGTCCGACGGGCGGCCCGGCGAGACCGCGCTCGTCCTCGGGTCGTTCCGGCGGCGCGCCGGCGGCAACTGGGACTTCGTCCTCGGGGGGAAGGGGTACCGGGGCGGCCTTGAGGAGCTGGTGGGGGACTTCGGGATCGAGGTGGAGTGACCCGTGGAGTGGGGGCGGGTGGAGTACTGGAGTAGGGGGCGGGTCGGACGGGTGGCTCGTGGCCCCGCGCCCGGCCCAGCGCCCGGCCCTCGCCCCCTTCCCCCGCTCCTCCCGCCCCTCCGTCAGTGGCGGCCCGTCACCTTGTCCGCCAGCGTCGCCACGCGGTCGGTTTGTGCGCTGTGGCCCGTGAGTTCGCGGCGGTCCGCGCCCCGGAACGCCGCGTACATCGTCTGCACCGCGAGCCAACGCAGCGGCTCCGGCTCCCACTTGCGGACCTTGTGGTTCACCCAGGGCAGGGCCGTGAGGTCCGTCGGGCCCGACTGGCCCGAGTCCTGCTGGATGAGGTCGCGGAGGGTGCGGGCCGCCAGGTTGGCCGTGGCGACGCCGGAGCCGACGTAGCCGCCCGCCCAGCCCAGGCCCGTCGAGCGGTCCAGGGTGACGGTCGCGCACCAGTCGCGCGGGACGCCCAGCACGCCTGACCAGGCGTGGTCGACCCGTACACCCGCGAGCTGCGGGAAGAAGCGGACCAGGATCTCGCGGAGGGCCTCGATGGTCTGCGGCTGCGTGCGGCCGTCGTTGTCGGTCTTCGAGCCGTAGCGGTACGGGACGCCCCGGCCGCCGAGCGCGATCCGGCCGTCCGCCGTGCGCTGCGCGTACATGTAGGCGTGCGCCATGTCGCCGAGGGTCTCGCGGCCCTCCCAGCCGATGGACTCCCACTGCGCGTCGGTGAGCGGCTCGGTGGCGATCATCGAGGAGTTCATGGGCAGCCAGGTGCGGCGCTGGCCGGCGAGGGAGGCCGTGAAGCCCTCGGTGCAGCGCAGGACGTACGGGGCGCGGACCGTGCCGTACGGGGTGATCGCGTGCTTCGGCCTGATCTCCGTGACGGGCGTGGACTCGTGGATCGTGACGCCGAGCGACTCCACGGCCGCCGCCAGGCCCTTGACCAGCTTCACCGGGTGGAGGCGGGCACCGTGCGGCGTCCAGGACGAGCCGACGGCGCCCGTGACACGGATCCGGTCGGCGGTCTCACGCGCGCCGTAGAGCTCGCGGTCCGATTCGCCGAAGGCTGCCTCGGACGCGTGGAAGTCCTTCAGCCGGGCCAGCTGGGCGGGAGAGAGGGCCACCTCCAGGACACCGCCGCGGTGCTGGTCGGCCTCGATCTTCTCCGTCTCGCAGACGTCGAGGACCTCGTCGACGGTGGCGTTCATGGCCTGCTGGAGGCGGACGGCGGCCTCGTGGCCGTGGAGCCTGGCGTAGCGGGCGCGGCCCGCGATGCCGTTGTAGAGCCAGCCGCCGTTGCGCCCTGAGGCGCCGTAGCCGCAGAACTTGGCTTCGAGGACCGTGATGTTGAGGAAGGGGACGGCCTTCTTCAGGTAGTAGGCGGTCCACAGGCCGGTGTAGCCGCCGCCGACGATGCAGACGTCGGCGGCGGTGTCCCCGGGGAGCGGTTCGCGGGGCGCGGGGGCGCCCTCCTGCCCGTACCAGAACGAGATGCCGCCGTTGACCGTACTCATGTGTCGTTCCCGTTCCTCAGTCCGTCTTCCCGGTGCGTGGGCGGGACGTTACCGGGGGCCTCGGTCCTGTGGATACGGGTCTAGTCTCGGGGCGTGATTCACGTACCCGAGGAGCTCGCGCGGTCGCAGGCGAAGTACAACGGTGAGGCGGGGCGGGTGTTCGTCGCCGGGCTGCCGGGGCGGGCCGAGGAGTTCCTCGGCCGGTGGGGGCTGCGGGTCACCGGGCCCTCGATGTACGGGGTGGCCTCGCTGGTGCTGCCCGTGGAGCGGGTCGCCGACGGTACGCGCGCGGCGCTGAAGATGCAGCTCCTCGACGACGAGACCGAGGGCGAGCCCGTCGGGCTGCGGGTGTGGGGCGGGGCGGGTGCCGTGCGGTTGCTCGATCATGACGTCGACACCGGGACCATGCTCCTCGAGCGGCTCGACGCCGGGCGGCCGTTGTCGTCGGTCGCGGACACCCGGGAGGCCCTGCGGGTCGTGGCGGGGCTGCTCGCCCGGCTCGTGGCCGTGCCCGCGCCGCCGGGGCTGCGGACCCTCGGCGATGTCGCCGCCGCCATGCTCGCGGACGTACCGGAGGCGGTCGCGCGGCTCGGCGCGGAGGACGCGGCGGTCCTGCGGGAGTGCGCCGCGGCCGTACGGGACGTCGCCGGCGAGCCGGGGGACCGGTTGCTGCACTGGGACCTCCACCTGGACAACGTCCTCGCGGCGGAGCGGGAGCCCTGGCTGGCCATCGACCCGAAGCCGCTCGCCGGCGACCCGGGTTTCGACCTCCTGCCCGCCCTGATGGACCGGTTCGATCCCGATCCGGACGAGCTGCTGTGGCGGTTCGACCTGCTGGCCGAGGTCGTCGGCGACCGGCGGCGGGCGGTGGCGTGGACCCTCGGCCGCGTCCTGCAGAACGGGCTCTGGGACGTCGAGGACGCGGAGCCGGGCCTGGACCCCGGTCTGGACCCCGGTCTGGACCCCGGTCTGGACCCCGGTCTGGCCCCCGGTCTGGACCCCGGCATGGACCTCGGCCTGGACCCCGAGCAGGTGGCGCTCGCACGGATCCTGCTGGCCAGGAGGGTGTGAGCGGGGGGTGAGCGGTCGGCGGGCGTTGGCCGGGAGGGTGTGACTCGGGGCAGGCTGGTCCCATGATTCGTACCGCCACGCCCGCCGACGTCCCCGTCGTCTTCGCCATGATCCGCGACCTCGCGGAGTACGAGAAGGCCCTCCACGAGGTCCGTACGACCCCGGACCAGCTCCACGAGGCCCTCTTCGGCGACCGTCCCGCCGCCTTCGCCCACATCGCCGAGACGGAGTCCGGCGAGGTCGCCGGCTTCGCCCTCTGGTTCCTGAGCTTCTCGACCTGGCGCGGAGTCCACGGCATCTACCTGGAGGACCTGTACGTCCGTCCGGAGGTGCGCGGCGGCGGCCACGGCAAGGCCCTGCTCCGCGAACTGGCCCGCATCTGCGTGGACCGCGGCTACGAGCGCCTGGAGTGGTCCGTCCTGAACTGGAACACGCCGTCGATCGACTTCTACGAGTCCCTGGGCGCCCGCCCGCAGGACGAGTGGACGGTGTACCGCCTCACGGACCGGGCGCTGGCCGAGCTCGGCGGTGGCGTGGGAGTCCTCTAGGGCGTGATTCGAAAGTAGCGTCGTCTGCCCGAAGGGCAGGCCGGGCGGCGTCTGGTGCGTGCGATCGCAAGGCGGAGGGTCGTCCCGATACTGGTGTATCGGGATGATCCCGACAACGCGGCGAGCGTGCGTGCCAGGCGTCGCCCGGCAGACGGGACTTTCGAAACACGCCCTGCGAGTGTTGTAGGAAGGAGGCATGGATATCGAGCAGCGGTTTCAGCGGATCACCGACTTCATCGAGGCGCGCCTGACGCCCCTCTTCGACCCCGCGAACGGGAAGGACCACGGGTTCGGGATGGACGACACGTCCCGGGCCCTGCGCGCCCTGCGCTACACCGTGCAGGCCGCCTCGGCGGTCAAGGGCCTCGTGGAGAAGCGGGAGTCGGCGCCGGAGCTGCGGCCCGTGGTCGACCAGGCCCTTGAGCACAACTGGGACGTGCTGCGCTCCGCCGCCCGCATGTGGGAGGACCACGCCGACTTCCAGAAGGAGTTCAAGGCGCACTCGTGGGACGTCATCGGCGTCTGAGGCCCCCGAGCTCCTCTTTTTCTCTTACGGGATCAGGACCACCTTGCCCGTCGTGCCCCGGGTCTCCAGGGCGCGGTGGGCCTCCGCCGCGGCCGCCAGGGGGAAGCGGTGGACCGCCGGGCGGAGGCTGCCGTCGGTCGCGGCGGCGAGGGCGGCCAGTTCGAGGTTGCGGATGTCGCCGCCCGCCTTCTGGATCATGACGGGGCCGAGGACGGACTCCGAGGTGATGCCCCGCGCCGCGAGTTCCTCCGGCGTGAACGTCAGCGGTTCGCCGTCGTGCAGTCCCGCGCCCGACCAGCCGAAGACGACGTGCTGTCCGCCCTCGCCGAGGAGGTCGACGGCGGCGCGGCCGGTGTCGCCGCCGACCGAGTCGAAGACGACGGTCGCTGAGCGCCCGCCGAGGTGGGCGCGGACCTTCTCCGGCCAGTCCGGCTGCTTGTAGTCGACGGCGAGGTCGGCGCCGTTCGCCTCGACGAGCGCGACCTTCGCGGGGCCGCCGGCGAGGCCGATGACGGTGGCGCCGGCGTTCTTCGCGTACTGCACGAGCAGGGTGCCGATGCCGCCCGCCGCGGCCGGGACGATCGCGACCGCGCCCGGGCCGAGCTCGGTGAACTGCAGGATGCCCAGGGTCGTGCGGCCGGTGCCGATCATGGCGACGGCCTCGGCCTCGCCGAGCTGCTCGGGCAGGGCGTGCAGGCGGGCGGCGTCGGTGACGGCGAGCTCCGCGTACCCCCCGGGGGCCATGCCGAGGTGGGCGACGACCCGCTTGCCGAGCCAGGACGGGTCGGTGCCCTCGCCGAGCGCGTCGACCGTGCCGGCGACCTCGCGGCCGGGGATCGTGGGGAGTTCGGCGGGGGCGGCGAAGGGGCCGGTGCGGCCGAGCCGCAGCGCGGTGTCGAGGAGGTGCACGCCGGCGGCGGCGACCCGGACGCGGACCTGGCCGGGGGCCGGTACGGGATCGGCCGTCTCCTCGTAGGTGAGGTTCTCGGCGGGGCCGAAGGCGTGGAGGCGGATGGCGTGCATGACGGTTCCCCTGTCGTCGTCCGGGTGTCTTCCGGCATCGTGGTGACAGGGAGAGCCTCCGACCTCAAGCGCGCTTGAGGTCAAGCAGTTCCGTGCGGACGGCCAGCGACACCGCCTCGATCGCGCTCGTGAACGACACCTCCGACAGCACGCCGGGCGCCGCCACCTGGTCGCCCACCAGGTACACGCCGTCGCCCCGGTCGACCGCCGGCCGGTCGCGCCAGGTCGTGCCGGGCCGGTCCACCGCTCCCGTACGGCCCTGGGACACGGCCTCGCGCCGCCACACCGTCCGCTCGCGCCAGCCGGGGAAGCCGCGGTCGAGGAGCCGCTCCGCGTGGGCGACGCCGTCCGCCTTGGACTCGCCGGGGCCGACGGGCAGCTGGGCCTGGATCAGCTGCTGCCCGGCGGGCGCGAGCGAGGGGTCCTGCGCCGTGAACCGCTCGACCCAGCCGGGCGCGTCCAGGTCCGAGACGGCGAACGGATCGCTCTTGCGGGTCCGCAGCGCCAGGTCGACGAGGACCGTACGGCCGCTGTCCCAGGTCAGCGACGGGTCGCCGAGGAGCCGGGCGGCGGCGGGCAGGGCGGTGGCGACGACCACCGGGCCCTCGCCGAGCGGCAGGGTGTCGACGCGGGACCCGGTCTCGATGCGCACGCCCATCTCCCAGGCCCGCGCGACCATCCGCTCGATCAGCTGACCCCAGCCGCCCCGGATGTAGTGCGCCTCGGGCGGCAGGGAACCGGCCCGGTGCAGGCGCTCCTGCACGAAGCGGGCCGAGAGCGAGCCGGGGTCGTGGTGGAAGAGGGCGACCGCGCTGTAGGCGGCGGCCTCGCGGGCGGTCCGCTCGCCGGCGAGGCCGGTGACCCAGGTGCGGAAGTCGAGGTCGACGGGGGCCTGTGCGGCGTTCCGGAGGGTCTGGCGGAGGAGGCCGAGCGGCGGGGTGCGGCGCAGGGCGCCGGCACGGTGGAAGCGGAGCCGGAGGGCCTCGGTGGGCGGCAGCGGGGCGAGCGGGCCGAGGAGGCCGCGCTGCTTGAGCCAGGTCCAGTGGGGGCCGCCGTCGTAGAGGGCGTGCGGGCCTTCGTTGGTGCGGTACGGGCCTTCGGCCGTACGGGCCCGGCCGCCGGGCGTCCGGTGCGCCTCGTGCACGGTCACCTTGGCGCCGGCCTCGGCGGCGGTGATCGCCGCGGTGAGCCCCGCGAAGCCGCCGCCGATGATCGTGAGCTTGCGCATGTCCGTCTCCCTCGTGTCCCGTGCCGTTCCCGGTCTCAGCTGGGGGGACGGACGGCGAGGGCGTGTTTGTGACATCGGGGCGGGGCGTTGTCAGTGGCGTGGATCACCATGGGGGCATGGCGACGAAGAAGAAGAGCAGGGTGGCGGGGGCGCGGCGGCCGGAGGTGCGGCTGCCTCCCCTCGTGGCGTACGAGGGCGGGATCGAGGCGGACGGGGACTACGACGGGCTCGAACTGGCCGGGCTCGACCTGACGGGGCAGTCGGGGGCGGGTGCGCGGTTCCTGGACTGCGCGCTGCGCGAGTGCGGGCTCGACGAGACGCGTCTGACGGGCGCGCGGTTCCTCGACTCGGTGCTGACCGGGGTACGGGGTGTGGGCGCGGACCTGTCGGGGGCGCAGCTGCGGGACGTGGAGGTCGTGGACGCGCGGCTCGGCGGGGTGCAGCTGCACGGGGCGGTGCTGGAGAGAGTCCTGGTGCGGGGCGGGAAGAGCGACTATCTGAACCTGCGGGCGGCGAAGCTGAAGGACGTCGTCTTCGAGGGGTGCGTGCTGAGCGAGCCGGACTTCGGGGGCGCCGTGCTGGAGCGGGTCGAGTTCGTGGACTGCGTGCTGACCGGGGCGGACTTCTCGGGGGCGCGGCTGAAGGACGTGGACCTGCGGGGCGTGCAGCGCCTGGAGATCGCGCGCGGGGTGGAGTCGCTGGCGGGCGCGGTGATCTCGACGGCGCAGCTCCTCGACCTGGCGCCGGTGCTCGCGGCGCGGCTGGGGGTGCGGGTGGAGGAGTGACATCCTGCCGGTGGCCCGGTGGCCCGGTGGCCCGGTGGCCCGGTGGCCCGGTGGCCCGGTGGCCCGGTGGCCCGGTGGCCCGGTGGCCCGGTGGCCCGGTGGCGAGGGGCCGATGGGTGCGGTGGGTGCGGTGGCGAGGGCCGATGGGCGCGGGGGCGCGGCGAGGGGTCGAGGGACCGATCCCCCGAGGGGGGCGAGAGGGCTACGGGAGGCGGGGGAAGCGGGCCTGGAGGGACCAGACGGCCGGGTTGTCGCCGAGGCCCTCGTGCATGTCGGTGAGGTCGGCGATCAGGTCGTGCAGGAAGTCGCGTGCCTCGCGGCGCAGTTCGGCGTGGTTGAAGGTGACCGGCGGCTCGTCGCCCGGCATCCAGTCGGCCTCGACGTCGACCCAGCCGAAGCGGCGCTCGAAGAGCATCCGGTCCGAGGACTCGGTGAAGTCGAGCTCCGCGTACTGCGGCTGCGCGGCGCGGCTGCCGCGCGGGTCCTGGTCGAGCTGCTCGACGATGTCGCACAGGGCCCAGGCGAAGTCGAGGACCGGCACCCATCCCCAGGCTGTGGACACCTCGCGGTCGGCCTCGGTGTCGGCGAGGTAGACGTCCCCGCAGAAGAGGTCGTGGCGCAGGGCGTGGACGTCCGCGCGGCGGTAGTCGGTCTGCGGCGGGTCGGGGAAGCGACGGGAGAGGGAGTAGCCGATGTCGAGCACGGGACCGATGGTGTCACGGCACCAGGCCCGCTTCGTACGCGAGGACCACGAGCTGCACCCGGTCGCGGGCGTCCAGCTTGCTGAGGAGGCGCGCGACGTGCGCCTTGGCGGTGGCCGCGCTGATGTGGAGCCGTACCGCGATCTCGCCGTTGGACAGGCCCCGGCCGACGAGGGTGAGGACCTCCCGCTCCCGCGCAGTCACGCCGGGGAGGGGACGGCCCGGGGCGGACGCGGAGCCGGGGGCGGACGTGGGGCCGGACGCGGCACCCCCTTCGGGCGCCGGGCCCGGTTCGGGGCGGGCCGCGAACTCCTCGATCAGGCGGCGTGTGACGGCCGGTGCGATCAGGGCGTCCCCGGCGGCGACCACGCGGATCGCGGCGAGGATGTCGTCCAGGGCCATGTCCTTGACCAGGAAGCCGCTCGCCCCGGAGCGGAGCGCGCCGTACACGTACTCGTCGTCGTCGAAGGTCGTGAGCACGAGGACGCGGGGCGCGCCGGGGCCCGCGGTGACGAGCCGGGTCGCCTCGATGCCGTCCATGCCGGGCATCCGGACGTCCATCACGACCACGTCGGGCCGGAGGTCGCGGGCGAGCCGGACCGCGTCGCCGCCGGTGCCCGCCTCACCGACGACCGCGAGGTCGGGGTGGTCGGCCATCAGGACGCGCAGGCCCGCCCGGACCAGCGGCTGGTCGTCGACGAGGAGTACGCGTACGGGGCTCTGCGGGGTCACGGGGTGCGGGGGCCTTTCCGGGGGAGCGGCAGGGGCAGCGCGGCGGTCACGTGGAAGCCGCCGCCCGGGCGGGGGCCGGCGGAGAAGCGGCCGCCGAGGAGCGCGGCCCGCTCCCGCATGCCGACGATGCCGTATCCGGCCGCCCTTCCGGCTGCCTCGGCCCTCCCGGCCGTCCCGGATTCCTCGGCGCGCCCGGCGAGCCCGGCCGTCCCGGATTCCTCGGCGCGCCCGGCGGGCCCGGCCGTCCCGGATTCCTCCGCGTGCTCGGCCGCTCCGGACATGCGCTGTGCCGGGCCGTCGTCGGCGATCTCGACGAGCAGGGTGTCCTCGCTCCGGTCCACGGTCACCCGGCAGGCGGGCGTGGACGCGTGCCGGACGACGTTCGTCAGCGACTCCTGCACGATCCGGTACGCCGCCAGGTCGACCTCCGGCGGCAGTGGCGGCAACGGCGGGCTGGGGGCGCCGAGCCGCCGTACCTCGACCCGTACGCCCGCGTCCGCCGTGGACGCGACGAGCCGGTCCAGATCGGCGAGCCCCGGCGCCGGGTCCCGTGGGGCGGGGATGTCCCGCGCGGAGGCCCGGAGCGCGCCCAGGGTGCGGCGCAGACCGGCGAGGGTCTCGCGGCTGGTCGTCTCGATGGTGGCGAGCGCGTTGCGGGCCTCGGCGGGCTGGGTGTCGATGACCCGTCGGCCGACGCCTGCCTGGATGGCGATGACGCCGATGCTGTGCGCGAGGACGTCGTGCAGCTCGCGGGCGATCCGCAGCCGCTCGGCGGTGACGGCCTCGGCTGCCGTCCGGGCGCGCAGCTCGGTCGCGTGCGTGCGCCGCTCGCGTACCGAACGGCCGAACAGCCCGGCGGTGAGGAGCGCGAGGGCGAGCGCCAGGGACGTGGTGACGAAGACGTCCTGGCCGGAGGTCGTGTACAGCGCGGTGCCGATCTGCGCGAGGAGCGCCGCGAGGGCGGCCGGCACCGCGACGCGGAGCGGACGGCGGGCCGCCAGCCACCCGACGCCGACATCGGCGGCGAGGACCGGGAGGTACACCAGCTCGGGGGCCGGCCGGGTGGTCGCCGCCGCGAACAGTCCGACGAGGAGCAGGCCGAGGGCCGTCTCCGGCCTGCGCCGCGCCAGGGGCAGCAGCATGCCGATGCCGGCGGTGGTGAGGACGAGACGCAGCTCCGTCGAGCGGAACGGGCCTGCCTGCACGCCGAAGAAGAGGACGAAGGGGTGGGCGGCGGCCATGCACCAGGCCAGGACCCCGGACACGCGCTCGGTGGCGGAAGGGGCGGCGGTCATGGTGGCGGGCATGGGCCGATCGTAGGCGGGGGCGGCGGGCCGGGCATCGGCCCGCGGGCGTACGCCTCCGGGCCAGCCCTTCAGGACACTTGTGGCCGACGGGCCGATGCCGGCGGGGGTGCCCGAGCGGCAGCGTGGACCGGGTGATCGACGTCCGAGAATTGACGAAACGTTATGGCCGCCCTCGCCGACCCCACCGCCGCCTCCTCCCCGGCCTCCTCCCTGCCCGGCGCGCTTCTGGCGGAGACAGGTCCGCTTCCGGCGGAGACAGGTCCGCCTCAGGCGGAGACGGGTCCGCCCCCGGTGGAAGTGGCTCCGCCCCTGCCGGAGGTGGTTCGGCCCCTGCCGGAGGTGGCTCCGCCCCTGCCGGAGGTGGTTCCGCTCCCGTCGGAGGCCGTCCCGCCCCCGTCGGAGACGCTCGCGTCGCCGTCGACGGGCTCAGTTTTCGCGTGCGGCCCGGGCGGGTGACCGGGTTCCTCGGGCCCAATGGGGCCGGGAAGTCCACGACGCTGCGGCTGATCCTGGGCCTGAACGAGCCCACCTCCGGGAGCGCCACCGTCGACGGGCGGCGGTTCCGGGACCTGCCCCGGGGGCTGCGGCACGTCGGGGCGCTGCTCGACGCGCACGACGTGCACGGCGGCCGGACCGCCGACGCCCACCTGGCCGCCCTCGCCCGCACCAACGGCATCCCACGCCGCCGGGTCGGCGAGGTCCTCGACGAGGTGGGGCTCGCCGAGGTGGCCGGACGCCGGATCGGCGGCTACTCCCTCGGCATGCGGCAGCGGCTCGGGATCGCCGCCGCCCTGCTCGGCGACCCGCCGGTCCTGCTCTTCGACGAGCCGGTCAACGGCCTTGACCCGGAGGGCGTGATGTGGGCGCGCGGACTGTTCCGGCGGCTCGCCGCCGAGGGGCGCACGGTGTTCGTCTCCAGCCATCTGATGAGCGAGATGGAGCACACCGCCGACGACCTCGTCGTCATCGGCCGCGGCACGCTGATCGCCGCGGAGAGCCTGGCGGAGTTCGCCGCGCGCGGCTCCGGCGGCGGGGTGGCCGTGCGGACCGCCGACCCGGCCGCGGCGCAGGGCCTCGCAGCCGCCCTGGCCCGGGAGGGGGCGACCGTACGGCCCTTGGACGGTGCGGGCGGGGCGTTCACCGTGACCGGGATGGGCGCGGACCGCATCGGTGTGCTCGCCTTCCGGTCCGGCACCGCGCTCGCCGAACTGGCGCCACGCTCCTCCTCCTTGGAGGACGCGTTCATGGAACTCACCGCCGACAGCGTCGAGTTCCACAAGAAGGGAGCGAACCGATGAACGCCCGATTCCGGGATCTCCTCGCCGCCGAGTGGATGAAGCTGTGGTCCCTGCGCTCCACCCCCTGGGCCTTCGGCGTCGGCGCGTTCGCCGTCCTCGGCGTCAACCTCAACGCGGCCGTCGCCGACTACCGCAACTACCCGCACTACGCCCAGGGCATCCGCGACCTGTTCGTGCCCATCTGGGCGATGCGGGACGCCTTCACCCTCGGCGGGGCCATGGTGTTCATGCTCGCGACCTGCTCCATCGGCGCGCTCGTGATCGTCGGCGAGTACGGCACCGGCCAGATCCGTACGACATTCGCGGCCGTTCCCGACCGGCGGGCCGTGGTGGCGGCGAAGACGCTGGTCCTCACCGGCGTCATGCTCGTGTACGGGATCCTCGTCGCCGCCGTCTCCTTCGCCGCCACACAGGCCGTGCTCTCCGGCCGGGGCGTCGGCATGTCGATCACCTACGAGGGCGCGCCGGCCGCCGTCGCCGCGTCCGCCCTGCTCGCCCCGGTGTGCGCGCTCGTCGGCTTCGGCCTCGGGGCGCTCCTGCGGCACACGGCGACCACGATCGTCACCGTCACCGGGGTCCTGCTCCTGCTGCCCGCGCTCGTCGACGACCGGAACCGCTGGTCGGCGACGTTCCTGCACGCCCTGCCGCAGGGCGCGTGGCGGCGGCTCACGGAGGTCGGCGACTCGCCGGTGCCGGTGCTCTACCCGTGGACGACGGGCGGGGCGTGGACCGTGTACGCCGCCTGGTCGCTGGGCGCGGTGGCGGTGGCCCTGATCGCGGTCCACCGCCGGGACGTGTGACCTCTACCCGGGAGGTGCCCGCCGTTGTCAGCGGCGGCCGTGGACCGCGCGGGCGACGCGGGGGCCCAGCCAGCGCTTGAGGCGCCGCAGGGCCTCCAGCTGCTCGGCGGCCCGGTCGATCCGGTAGTACAGCTGCGGCGGGACGTGCGGGAGCAGCGGCGAGTGGCGCTGGCCGAGGAGCGCGAACATCCGCGCCGGCTCCAGCCGCATGTAGCGGGGGAGGTTCTCGTACCACTGGGCGCTGTACCGGGCCGCGCTCTGGGCCGAGACGAGCTCGGCGCGGCGGCGCTTCCCGTACGAGGTGAGGGCGGCGTCGAGGCCGGCGGGGGAGCGCACCGCCTCGGGTGCGCGCAGGGCGTCCGCGAGGGCGAGCGCGTCCTCCAGGGCCAGGGTGGTACCCGCGCCGATCGAGTAGTGCGTGGTGTGGGCGGCGTCGCCGAGGAGGACGAGGTTGCCGTGGTGCCAGGACCGGTTGGTGAGGGTGCGGAAGGTGAGCCACTGGGCGGCGTCGTCGGCCTGCGCCCGGCCGATCAGCTCATGGCCGTCGAGGAGGTCGTGGAAGAGCTTCTCCAGGAGGCGCAGGCTGTCGGTCTCGCCGCTGGTGTCGAGGCCGAGGCCGGTCCAGGTCTCCGGGGAGCACTCGACGACGCAGGTGGAGCGCTCGCCGCTGAACCCGTAGGCGTAGCACCAGATCCAGCCGTGCTCGGTCTCCTTGAAGGCGAAGCTGAAGGAGTCGAAGACCTTGGTGGTGCCGAGCCAGATGTACGGGTTGCGGCCGGCGGTGACCTCGCTGCCGAAGTGGTCCGCGTGCGCCTCGCGCAGCACGCTGTTGACCCCGTCGGCGGCGACGACCAGGTCCGCGTCGGCGAGTTCGGGCGCGTCCCGGCCGGTCACGTCGTGCTCGAAGGAGACCCGGACGCCGAGCTCCTCGGCCCGGTCGGCGAGGAGCGCGAGCATCCGCCGCCGTCCGATGCCGAAGCCGGCGTCGCCGCGGTGGACGGTCCGCTCGTCGCGGACGATCGCGACGCCGTCGGTCCAGGTGACGGAGGCCTCGGCGACGGCCGCGGCGGACTCGGGGTCGCCCGCGCGCAGCTTGTCGAGGAGAGCCGCCCAGTAGGTGACGCCCCAGCCGTAGGTGGAGCCCTCGGGGTTCCGCTCGTACACCGCGATGTCGTGGGACGGGTCCTGCCGCTTCAGCAGGATCGAGAGGTAGAGGCCGGCGGGGCCGCCGCCGACGATGGCGAGCTTCACGTGCGCTCCCACTGAGACTGAGATGTGACACCGTGCGTTCGGACAGTAACGCACGGTAGCAGTGGGGGTCGGCTCTCGGAGACAGGAAGCGCTACGGGGCGGCGGGTGGCGGCGTGAGGCGGGACGTCCCCTACGGCAGCAGACGGCGTTCCTTCGCGACCGCCACGGCGCCCGCGCGCGTGTCGACGCCGAGCTTCGCGTAGATCCGGCCGAGGTGGGTCTTCACCGTCGCCTCGCTGATGAACAGCGCCCGCGCGATCTCGCGGTTGCCGAGCCCGTGACCGAGCTGGCCCAGGATGTCGCGCTCGCGGTCGGTGAGGCTCGGACCGGCCGCGCCCCGCATCCGGTCCATGACCCGGCTCGCGACCGGCGGCGAGAGGGCGGTGCGGCCCTGCGCGGCGGAGTGGATGGCGGCGAAGAGCTCCTCGGGCCGCTCGGCCTTCAGGAGGTAGCCGGTGGCGCCCGCCTCGATGGCCCGGGTGATGTCGGCGTCCGTGTCGTACGTGGTGAGGACGAGGACGTGGACACCGGTGGGCGAGATCTTCCGGGTCGCTTCGACGCCGTCGATACCAGGGCCGAGCTGGAGGTCCATGAGGACGACGTCGGGCTTCAGCTTGGCCGCCATCGCGACGGCCTCCTCGCCGCTGCCGGCCTCGCCGACGACCTCGATGTCGGGGGTGCTGCCGAGCAGGGCGAGCAGCCCGGCGCGGACGACGACGTGGTCGTCGCAGAGGAGGATCCGAACGGACATCGCGACTCCTGGGGGCGAGAGGTGGGGGTGAGGGGCAAGAGCCGGCTCAGGGGGTCAAGGGGATCGCGGCGGAGAGGACCGTGCCCTCGCCGGGTGTGGACTCGACCGTCAGGGTGCCGCCGAGCTGCTGCGCCCGTACCCGCATCGCGGGCAGCCCGTGGCCGCGCCGGCCCGCGTCGCGCGCGAGCGACGGATCGAAGCCGTGGCCGTCGTCGGCGATGTCCAGGACCACCTGGTCGTCGAGATAGGTGAGGGTCAGGGCGGCGGAGTCGGCACCGGCGTGTTCGCGGATGTTGGCGAGGGCGCCCTGCGCGATCCGCAGCAGCGCCGACTGCGTCCGGTCGGTCAGCGGCACCGCGGTCCCGTCCACCCGGAAGTCCGCCGACTCGCGCGCCGCCAGGCCGCGCAGGGCCTCTTCGAGGCCGCCGCCCTCGGCGAGGTCGGCGGGGGCCAGGTCGTGGACGAAGCGGCGGGCCTCGGCGAGGTTGCGCTCGGCGATGGACTCGGCGGTACGGACATGGCGCCGGGCGGTGCCCGGGTCGCTGTCCCAGGTGCGGTCCGCCGCCTGGAGCAGCATCTGCTGGCTGGACAGGCCCTGCGCGAGGGTGTCGTGGATCTCCATGGAGAGCCGCTGGCGCTCGGCGAGGGTGCCCTCGCGGCGCTCGATGGCGGCCAGCTCGCGCCGGGTGCGGATCAGGTCGTTGATGAGCGCCCGCTGCCGCGCGGCCTGCCGGTCGGAGTACACGAACACCCCGGTGGCGATGGCGGCGACGGCCGGCGGCGCGACGATCAGGTTCGGGTCCCAGCCGCCGTGGGCGAGCTGCACCTGCGCGAAGACGACGAAGGCGGTGAGCAGGACGACGAGGCCGAGCGCGGCGCGCGGCGGGAGGGTGCGCAGCCCCGTGTAGAAGAGCGGGACCGCGCACCAGGCGAAGCTGGGTGCGAGGACGACGAGCACGATCCAGACGGCGACGACCGTGCCCAGCCAGGCGATCCGGCGCGGGGCGGCGCGGGTGCCGACGACGGGGCCGAGGAGGTACAGCGAGGCGAGGGCACCGGAGAGGGCGACGATCCAGGGGCTGCGGTCCTCCCAGGGGTGCCGGAGCAGGAAGCGGGCGAGGGAGGCGCCGAGGAGGAGGAAGAACGCGATGTGCATGACGCGCGCGAGCCAGGGGGCGTCCGGGTCCTGCTCGGTGGGCGGTGGTGGCACCTGCCTGCCTCCGTTCTCGCTTCCGTCCTGACCTGAGTCCTGACCTGAGTGAGTCCTGACCTGAGTCCTGACCTGAGTGAGTCCTGACCTGAGTCCTGACCTGAGTGAGTCCTGACCTGAGTCCTGACCCGAGTCCTGACCTGGGGATATCTGTCCATCGTGGCCCGGAGGGACCAGTCCGGCATCAGCCGATCGGCTGACCCGGCCGTCCTCCAGTGTGCGCGAGGAGGACAGCCGGACCGTGGACCGAAAGGCCCCGGGTCCGGCCACAGGATGGATCTCAGAGCGAACGAACGCACGAACGACCGGCCTCCTCGCCCCCCCTCCACCTCACCTCGCCTCACCTCGCCTCACCTCACGGAGTTCCTCATGAAGAAGATCCTCTTCGGTGCCGCCGCCGCCGCTGTCCTCGCCGCCGGCACCTTCGGCGCGGTCTCCGCGAACGCCTCCGCCCCGGCCGCCGCCCCCGCCGCGGTCATGGCCGACGCCGGCAACGACAACCTCCAGCAGTCGACGCACCTGACGATCGCGGCCGCCACGAAGGCCGCCCAGGCGACCCTGGACGCCGCCGAGAAGGAGAACCAGCGCGTCTCCGTCGCCGTCGTCGACCGCAACGGCAACACCATCGTGACCCTGCGCGGTGACGGCGCCGGCCCGCAGTCCTACGAGTCCGCCGAGCGCAAGGCGTTCACCGCCGTCTCCTGGAACGCCCCGACCTCCGTCCTCGCGGGCCGCCTCGCCCAGGCCCCGAACCTGAAGGACATCCCCGGCACCCTCTTCCTCGCGGGCGGCGCCCCGGTCACCGCCAAGGGCGCGCCCATCGCGGGCATCGGCGTCGCGGGCGCCCCGTCCGGCGACCTGGACGAGAAGTTCGCCCAGGCGGGCGTGGCCGCGCTCGCCAACCGAGCCGGCTGAACCAACTGAGCCGTCTGCCCCCCGACCGGCGGTGGCGCCCGGATCCCCCGCCGGGCGCCACCGCCGTTTCCGTGTCCGGCCCCGTGCATCCGTCCTGCTTAGGATCGATACGTGTACGTGGACGAGTACGAGGACGTGACCCGGCGACGCACCCGGACCAGCACCAGCACCCGGACCCGCACCGGAGCCGCCGCGGCCCTGCTCGCCCTCGCGCTCCTTGCCGGTGGCTGCACGGAGGCCGGCAGCGGGGTGCGGGGGGCTCCCGGGGCCGCCGGGCTGCGCGACCCGTACTTCCCGAAGCTCGGCAACGGCGGCTACGACGTACGGCACTACGCGCTGTCCCTCGCCTACGACCCGGGCAGCGGGCGCCTCGACGGCACCGCCGAGATCACCGCCCGCGCCACCCAGGAACTCAGCGCCTTCAACCTGGACCTGGCCGGGCTCCGCGTCGCCGGGGCCACCGTCGAGGGCGCCCCCGCCGCGTACAACAGGGCCGGGAACGAGCTGACGCTCCGTCCGCGCGAGGAGATCCGCGACGGGGCGGAGTTCACGGCGACCGTCACCTATACGGGCGTGCCGGAGCCGCTCACGGACCCGGACGGTTCCGCGGAGGGCTGGCTGCGCACCGACGACGGGGCGGTCGCGGTCGGCGAACCCGCGGGCTCCATGACCTGGTTCCCCGGCAACCACCACCCCGCCGACAAGGCCGCGTACGACATCACGCTCACCGTCCCGGCCGGGCTCGAAGCGCTCTCCAACGGCGTGAGGACCGAGCGGCGGACGGAGCGGGACGGCCGCGTCACCACCGTGTGGCACGCGGCCGAACCGATGGCGAGCTACCTGGCGACGGTCGCGATCGGCCGGTACGAGACGGCGACGGACACGGCCGCGACGCCGGAGTCGGCGTCGGACACGAACGGGGCGGCGGAGGCGGACCCGACCGCCTCGGCCGCGACGAACACGTCCGGGGCGGCGGAGTCCGAGGACGGGCCCGGTACCCGTTCCGTGCCCGTCCTGACCGCCGCCGAGCCGTCGGTCGCGGCGGGCAGCGCGGCGCTGCGGGGCGAGATCCCCGAGATCCTCGCCCGGCAGGCAAAGCGTTTCGGCCCGTACCCCTTCTCGGCCGCCGGGGCGATCGTCACCGAGGACGGGACCCTCGGCTACGCCCTGGAGACCCAGACCCGGCCCGTCTTCCCCGCCGCCTCCTTCGACCGGACGACCCTCGTCCACGAGCTGGCCCACCAGTGGTTCGGGAACTCGGTCACCCCCGCGACCTGGCGGGACCTGTGGCTGAACGAGGGCTTCGCCACGTACGCCGAGTGGCTGTACACGGAGGAGTACGAGCACGTCCCCGCGCGCACGCACTTCGAGCGGGCCTTCGTCCAGGAGGTCAACTGGGCCTTCCCGCCGGCCTCCCCGCCCTCCGCCGAGAACCTCTTCGACCCGCCCGTCTACCAGCGTGGCGCGATGGTCCTCCACAAGCTGCGCGAGACGGTCGGGGACGCGGCCTTCGACGAGATCCTGCGCGGCTGGCCCGCGAAGTACCGGCACGCCAACGCCTCCACGGACGACTTCACGGCCTATGCGGAGAGCGTGGCCGGGAAGGACCTCGACGGGCTGTGGAAGGTCTGGTTGTACGGAGAGGGCAAGCCGGAACAGCCGTAGGGGCCCGTCCTAGCCCGCCAGGCTCTTGCGCAGGACGACGCACGGGCGGCCGTGCGCCAGGTCCGGGCGGCGGTCGGTCTCCTCGTATCCGAGGGAGGTCCAGAAGGCGAGCGCCTTCGGGTTGTTCTCCAGGACGGCGAGCCGCAGACCGGTGCGGCCGGCTGCGCGGAAGCGGTCCTCGACGTACGCGGCGAGCCGGCGCCCGTGGCCGGCGCGCTGTTCGCCCCCGTGGACCATGAGCAGACCGAGCCACGGGTCGGGATCGGCCGGGTCGGGGTGGCGGCCGAGGGTGACGGCGATGGCGACGAGCCGGCCCTCGGAGCGGGCCAGGAGTACCTCGGCGGTGGGCTGCGCGAGGTCGTCGGCGAGGGCCGCGGCGACCTGCTCGGGGCGGATGTCGGACGGGTCCGGGAAGTCGCCGCTGAGCTGCTGGAACTCCTCGTTCGACGCGTAGAGCGCGGTCAGTTCGGTGAGCAGCGGGCCGGGGAGGGCGGCGCCGTCCTCCAGGGCCTTCGGGGCGAGGGCTTCGACGATCACGCGGTAAGGCTAGAGCCCCGGGCGGGAATTCCCGGCCGGGGCTCAGCGACTCTCGGACGAGGTCTTGGACCAGATCTGTGACGGCTGTCCTAGAGGTTGACGCCGAAGTCGCGGGCGATGCCCTCAAGGCCCGAGGCGTAGCCCTGGCCGACCGCGCGGAACTTCCACTCCGCGCCGTTGCGGTAGAGCTCGCCGAAGACCATGGCGGTCTCGACGGCGGCGTCCTCGGAGAGGTCGTAGCGGGCGAGCTCGGCGCCGCCGGCCTGGTTGACGATGCGGATGTAGGCGTTCCGCACCTGGCCGAAGTTCTGCGAGCGGGTGACCGCGTCGTAGATCGAGACCGGGAAGACGATCTTGTCGACGGTCGCCGGGAGGCCCGCGAGGTTGACGTTGATCTGCTCGTCGTCGCCGCCGCCCTCGCCGGTGCGGTTGTCACCGGTGTGGACGATGGTCTGGTCCGGCGTCGCCTTGTTGTTGAAGAAGACGAAGTGGGCGTCGGAGGCGACCTTGCCGGCGGCGTCCACACCGATCGCGGACGCGTCGAGGTCGAAGTCGGTGCCGGTGGTGGTGCGGACGTCCCAGCCGAGGCCCACGGTGACGGCGGCGAGGCCCGGGGCCTCCTTGGTCAGGGAGACGTTGCCGCCCTTGGACAGGCTCACAGCCATGGAAAGTCCCTTTCATCGTGGTGTCGTCGCCTGGAGAAACGCGCACGGGCCCTCAGCGGTTCCCGACGGGTTCAAGCCGAAAACAGGATGACTCCAACGGCCCACTGAGGGGAACATGGAGGGCATGTCCGGTCCGTATCCCATCCGCGGCTCCGTCTCGCTGCCCGAGGCCGAGCTCCAGTGGCGTTTCTCGCGGTCGTCGGGGCCGGGCGGGCAGCACGTGAACACCAGCGACTCGCAGGTCGAGCTCCGCTTCGACCTCGCGGCCACCACGTCGCTCCCCGAGGTGTGGAAGGCCCGCGCCCTGGAGCGCCTGGCCTCTCGCCTGGTCAACGGCGTCGTGACGGTCCGCGCATCGGAGCACCGCTCCCAGTGGCGCAACCGCGAGACGGCCGCGGTGCGCCTCGCCACGCTCCTCGCCGAGGCGACGGCCCCGCCGCCGAAGCCCCGCAGGGCGACGAAGATCCCGCGCGGCATCAACGAACGCCGGCTGCGCGAGAAGAAGCAGCGCTCGGAGACCAAGAAGACCCGCCAGTCCCGGGGGGACTGGGGCTGACCACCCCTACGGCCTGTCCGGGAAGTCCCGCCTGCCCCCCGTGCGGTTCAGCTCAGGTGCCGGTACTTCCCCTGGAAGTACGTCAGCGGGCCGCTGCCGTCCCCCGAGGGCAGACCGACCGTCAGGACCCGGCCGACCACCAGGGTGTGGTCCCCGGCCACGACACGGCTCTCCGTGCGGCACTCCAGGACCGACAGCGCGCCGCCCAGCAGCGGCGCGCCGCTCTCCTCGCCGCGCGTGTACGGAAGGTCGGCGAAGAGGAGCCGGTCGCTGACACGGTTCTTCATCGCGAAGCGCCCGGCGATCTGCCGCTGGCCCTCGGAGAGGATCGAGACCGCCCAGACGGGGACCTCCGCGAGCAGGTCGTCCATGCGGGAGCCGTTGCGGAGGCTGACCAGGACCAGGGGCGGGTCGAGGGAGACCGACATGAACGCGGTGGCCGTCATGCCGACGTCCTCGCCGTGCGGGCCCTCGTCGGGGTCGTGCGCGGTCACCAGGACCACGCCCGCGGCGAGGCGGGACATCGCCGCCCGGAACTCGTCGTTGCTCACCCCCTCAGCATGAGGGATGGCCAGATCGGACATGGCGGGCGGGGCGGGCGTCTTCTGCAGCACACCCGCACGCTATTCCGGGCAGGTCGCGGGCCGCATCGGACCCGGGGACCAGTCCGCCACCCCCGAGGGTCCTAGGACCCCCCTCCTGACGGGGACGCGGACCAGGAGGTCGTCGTGCTCCGGCCGGCGCGCCGGACCTTCGGCCGGTGGCTGCTGCGCAAGCCGCTGGTCCTGCCGCCGGGCGCCTGAGCCCACGCCCGCCGGCGCGTGTCCCTCCGGCGGCACGAGCACGTCCCCGGCAGTACGTCCCCGGCGGTACGTGCACACGTCTGGTGGCACGTGTCCCCTATACCGTCCCGTAGGCCCGGACCATCCCAGGAGGTCGCGCGCGACCCGCCATGACCTGCTGTGACTTGGGTCACAGACGACGGTATTTGTTGACCCTGTGTACCGGGTGCGCAGCTCGCTGTGATTCAGTGGCAGGGACAGTGCAGCACGAAGCCGATGAGAACCCTGGAGTTGCTGTCGAGGTCTCGGGGAGAGCGAGCGATGGAGACCGAGTCGGAGCCGTACGTCCGTCTCTCGACCCTGCGGCAGCTGCATCAGGTCGTGGCGGACCTCAACACAGCCCGCAGCCTGGCGGACACCCTGCAGACCGTCGCCGACGGTGTGGTCGCCGGTCTCAACTACGAGCTGGCCTGTGTCAACCTCGTCCGTCCCGACGGTGACCTCGTCGTCGCCGCCTTCGCCGGAAGCTCCGCCGCCGAGGCCCTGATCACCGGCCGGGTCGGCTCCCGCGCCTCCTGGGACCGCCGCCTCTCCATGGGCTCCTCCTGGGGCGACCTCCGCTTCATCCCGCACACCGAGGGCTGGGTGCTCATGGAGGACGACGTCCCCCAGTGGCACACCGACGGCCCCGCGCCCCGCTTCGAGGACGAGTGGCACCCCCACGACCGCCTCTACGCCCCCATGTACGCCTCCGGCTCCGGCCGTGAACTGCTCGGCGTCATATCCGTCGACCGCCCGCGCAACGGCCGGCACCCCGGCCCCTGGGGCCAGGAAGCGCTCCAGATGTACGCCTCGCAGTCGGCGATCGCGATCAGCAACGCCCGCCTCCGCTCCAACATGCAGCGGGCCCTCGTCCGGCTCGAAAGGGAGCAGCAGGCCCTCCGCGCCAGCGAGGAGTCCTTCCGCCAGGCCTTCGAGTACGCCCCCTCCGGCATGGCCATCGCCGAGATGGGCGGCGACCAGCACGGCCGGCTGCTCCGTACGAACGACGCCCTGTGCCGGCTCCTCGGCCGGCCCGCCTCCGTCATGCGGCGCTACTCCTTCGCCGACCTCGTCCACCCCGAGGACATAGGGACCCTGCTCAGGACCTCCGCCGAGGGCGGCCGCGCCGAGTTGCGCCTCGGGCGGCGCGACGGCACGTACGTCTGGGTGTCCCTGCGGAACTCGGTCGTCGCGGACACCGCCGACGGCCCCCGCTTCCTCCTCACCCACGTCGAGGACATCGAGGAGCGCAAGCGCCACGAGCTCCAGCTCGCCCACCGCGCCTCGCACGACGCCCTCACCGGCCTCCCCAACAGCGCCGAGCTGCGCTCCCGGCTCTCCGCCCGCCTCTGCGAGCGCCCCGCGCAGGTCGCGGCGTACGCCGGCGCCGGTTACGAGGGCGGCGGGCACGACGGCGGCTACGACTCGGCGAGGGACGGCGGCTACGGCCCCGGCTACGGCCAGGGGCACGACGCCGGACACGACACCGGGCACCACGTCGCCACGGGCGGCGCCTCCGGCTACGAGTCCGGATCCGGCTCCGCCTCCGGCTACGAGACCCGCTACGAGTCGCCGTACGAGCACGAGCACGGGCACGGCTTCGGTTTCGAGCCGGCGAACGGCGCCGGGCCGTACGACCACCACGTCCACACCGTCGCCCCGTCCACCGGCGAGGTCGACGACGGTACGAAGGGGCTCGCCGTCCTCTTCTGCGACCTCGACGGCTTCAAGTCGATCAACGACCGCTTCGGCCACCACACCGGCGACGCCGTCCTCATCGAGGTCGCCCGCCGGCTCACCACCGGCGTCCGGGACGGCGACACCGTCGCCCGGCTCGGCGGTGACGAGTTCGTCGTCCTCGCCGACGGCCTCGGCGCGGCCGACGCCGCCGACCTGGCCGTCCGCCTCCGGAACGCGATCATTCCGCCCATCCGGGTGGACGGCAGGGCCGTCCGTGTCGGGGCGAGTTTCGGCATCGGCTGGGCCGAGTGCGGGATGACGGTCGAAGAGGTCCTGAACTCCGCCGACCAGCGGATGTACATCGAGAAGCGCTCCCGCGCCAAGGTCCACCGCCGGGCCGGCTGACGCGACCGCCACCCGCTCGCCACCCGACCGCCACCCGTCCGCCTGTCAAGGCCCGCCCCGGGCGCTGGTCCGTTCGAGGTAGGCTCGGCCGGTCGGCGACGGCTGGCGAGCATGGATAGGAGTGACCGGATGGCTGCCGGTAACGACGGCGCGAGCAAGCCCGAGGACGACGATCCGTTCGGCTACCTGTACGAGGACGGTCAGGCAGCGGGCGCCCAGGCGCCGCACGGCGGTGGCTACGGCTACCCCGGCCCCGGTGGCGCTCAGCCCGGCGTGCCCCGGACCTCGTACAACCAGGTCAGGACGGTCGGCGAGCGCCAGTACGGTCAGCCGCCGCAGGGCCAGCAGCCCTACGTGCCGCCGCAGCAGCAGGCCCCCTACGGCCAGCAGCAGCCGTACGGGCAGCCGCACGCGCAGTACGCCGCCCCCGAGACCTACGGCGGCCCGCCGACCCGCCAGTCCCCGCCCCCGCCGCAGCGCGGTGGCTCCGGCGGAGGCCCCAACACCAGGGGCCTGCTGATCGGCGCGGTCGCGGTCGTCGCGGTCGTGGTCGTCGGCATCGCCGCCGCCGTGATCTCGAACAACGGCGACGAGGACGACAAGAAGGGCCAGGCCGGTGGCGGCACGCCGTCGACCGCGCCCTCCTCCCAGAGTTCCGGGGAGCCCAGCACCCAACCGAGCACGGAGCCGACCCCGGTCGAGCTGCCGAAGCAGGACGCGGCGACGCTGAAGCTTGGCGGCACGGCCGGCACGGAGAAGACCGTCACGGGCGCCGAGGGCGTGGACGGCACCTACGTCTCGGGCTTCAACACGGTCGGCGCCTCGGTGACGTGGAAGGCGAACATGCCGACGGAGGGCGCGTACCGCCTGACCGTGCGGTACGCGATCCCCGCGGTCGACGCCAACGCCACCCTGACGGTCAACGGCAAGGCGAACTCCTCGCCGCTCGGTCTGAAGAACTTCATCAAGTCCTCCGACCCGAACCTGGAGAAGAACTGGCAGACCACCTGGGCGCCGGTCACCCTCCAGAAGGGCGACAACGAGATCAAGATCTCGTGCGAGACCGGCAATCAGTGCAACGTGCTGCTCGACTGGCTGGAAGTCACGCCCGCCACCGGATGACCCCGCGGAATTCCGCCCCCGGCCCCCGGCCTTCCGGCCCTCGGCCCCGGCCCCCTGCTCCTGTCGAGGATCAGGGGGTCTCCTGCGTCACCTTCACGCGGGGCAGCAGTTCCTCGTAGGCCGCCGCGTCGTACTCGCCCGCCACAGGGGAGAGGACCGTCGCCGCCGAGAGGGCGACGGCGCGGGTGAGGCGTTCGGGCCAGGGGGCGTCGTCCACCAGGCCCGAGAGCAGGCCCGCGACGGCCGAGTCGCCCGCGCCCGTCGGGTTTCCCCGGACGGCGGCAGGGGGTGCCGCGCGCCACAGGCCCTCGGGGGTGGCGGCGAGCAGGCCCTCCGGGCCCAGGGACGAGATCACTGCGTGGGCGCCCCGGCGGCGCGCGTCGCGGGTGGCCCGGTGCGGGTCGCGGGAGCCGGTGAGCTGGGCGAGCTCGTCGGCGTTCGGCTTGACCAGGTCGGGGCGGGCGGCGATGCCCCGCCGCAGGGGTTCCCCGCTGGTGTCGAGGAGTACGGGGACGGCGGCGGCGCGCGCGAGCCGGACGAGTTCCGCGTACGCGCCCACGTGGATGCCCGGCGGCAGGCTGCCGCAGAGGGCGACCGCCCGGGCTCCGTCGAGGAGTTCGGTGAAGCGGGCGCGGAAGACGGCCCACTCGTCGGCGGTGACGGTCGGGCCGGGTTCGTTGAGCTGGGTCGTGTCGCCGCTCGCGGTGTCGACGACGGCGACGGTACGGCGGGTGGGGCCCGCGGTCGTCACGAGCTCGTCCCGGACGGGGGTCGCGGCGAGCAGGTCCCGCAGCATCGCGCCGGTGGCGCCGCCCGCGAAGCCGGTGACGACGGTCTCGTGACCGAGCGCGGCGAGCACCCGGGCGACGTTGAGGCCCTTGCCGCCGGGGCGTTCGATGACCTGGGTGACCCGGTGGGAGGCGTGCGGGGTGAGGGCGGGGACCCGGTAGGTCAGGTCCAGTGCCGTGTTGAGGGTGACCGTCAGGATCACCTGTCCACCCCCCCGTACTCCGTGTGAAGTCCTGTGGAACGTGCGTCCCGACGGGCACCGATCATGCCAAAGGAAAGGCGGTTGGCCCAGACCCGCGACCGACCGCCCTTCCTTATGGCGCCGTATGACCCCTGATCAGGCCGCCTTGACTCGTCGAGTCGGACGGCCGTGACGTCCGGTCAGGCCGCCGCGACTTCCGAGCCCGACGGCCTTGACGTCCGGTCAGGCCGTCGTGCCCGGCGCCGTCGGGTCGACGATCCAGGCGCCCTTGCGCATGACGCCCTTGAGGGTGAAGTCGGCGTCGAGGACGACGATGTCGGCGTCCTTGCCGGGCTCCAGGGAGCCGACCCGGTCGTAGACGCCGAGGAGGCGGGCCGGGTTGGCGGAGATGGCCTCGACGACCGACTCGACGGGGAGGCCGTCGATGGTGGCGGCGCGCTGGAAGGCGCGGTCCAGGGTGAGGGTCGAGCCGGCGATGGAGCCGCCCTCGACGAGCCGGGCGACGCCGTCCTTGACCTCGACGGCGAGCGGGCCGAGGGAGTACCGGCCGTCGCCGAAGCCGGCCGCGTCCATCGCGTCGGTGATGAAGGCGACCCGGCGCGGGCCCGCGTGGTGGAAGGCGAGCTCCAGGGCGGCGGGGTGGAGGTGGGTGCCGTCGTTGATGAGCTCGACGGTGATCCGCTCGTCCTCCAGGAGCGCGGCGATCGGGCCGGGCGTGCGGTGACCGAGGGCGGGCATCGCGTTGTAGAGGTGCGTGGCGACGGTGGCGCCCGCGTCGATGGCGGCGACGGTCTGCTCGTACGTCGCGTCGGTGTGGCCGATCGCGGCGATCACGCCGTGCTCGGCGAGGAGGCGTACGGAGTCGAGGCCGCCGGGCAGCTCGGTGGCGAGCGTGACCATCTTGGCCTGGCCGCGGCCGGCGTCGATCAGCTTGCGGACCTCGGCCGGGTCGGGGTCGCGGAGCAGCTTCTCGTCGTGGGCGCCCTTGCGGCAGGGGGAGATGAACGGGCCCTCGAAGTGGAGGCCGGCGATCTCGCCCTGCTCGGCGAGCTCGGAGAGCAGGCCGGCCCGCTGGGTGAGGAAGTCCATCTCGCCGGTGACGAAGGAGGCGACGACGGTGGTCGTGCCGTGCAGGCGGTGGGTGTGGACGCCCTTGAGGACCTCGTCGACGGTGCCGGAGGTGAAGGACGCGCCGCCGCCGCCGTGGTTGTGCATGTCGACGAAGCCGGGGACGAGCCAGTGCCCGGTCAGGTCGACGGCCGGGGCGCCCTCGGAGGAGCTGCCGACGATGCGGTCGCCTTCGACGATCACGCGTCCGTTCTCGACGATTCCGGTGGGCAGCACGACGTGTGCGCCGGCGAGAACCTGGTGATCGGCCATCAGGCGGAAACCTCCGAGTCGGTGGAGTGCTGGTCGGCGAGCAGGTCCCAGGCGAGGAGGCCCGCGCCCAGGCATCCGGCGGTGTCCCCGAGGGCCGCCGGGACGATGGCGGGCAGCTTCTGGAACGTGACGCGCTCCTCCACCGCGGCCCGGAGTGGTGTGAACAAGGTTTCCCCGGCCTCGGCGAGACCGCCACCGATGATGAGTGTGCGGGGGTCCAGCAGGGTGAGCGCGGTGACGAGGCCGTCGGCGAGGGCGTCGACGGCTTCCTGCCAGACGCGTACGGCCGTGGCGTCGCCGGACTCGACGGCCTTGGCGCAGTCGGCGGCGTCGGCCTCGGGGTCGCCGGAGGCGGCGGCCCAGGCCTGCGAGACGGCGGAGGCGGAGGCGTACCGCTCCAGGCAGCCGCGCTGGCCGCAGCCGCAGTCGGTGCCGCCGGGGCGGACGACGATGTGGCCGATCTCGCCGGCGTAGCCGTGGGCGCCGGCCTCGATGCGGTCGCCGATGCCGATGGCGCCGGCGATGCCGGTGCCGAGGGGCACGAAGAGGAAGCGGTCGGCGCCGTTGCCCGCGCCGATGCGGCCCTCGGCGAGGCCGCCGGTGCGCACGTCGTGGCCGAGGGCGACGGGGATGCCGTCGAGGCGGCGGCTGAGGAGTTCGCGCAGGGGAACGTCGCGCCAGCCGAGGTTGGCGGCGTAGACGGCGATGCCGTTCTCGGCGTCGACGATGCCGGGGACGGCGACTCCGGCGGCTGCGGCGGGCTCGCCGTAGCGCTCCTGGCCGAGGGCACGGAGGTCCTCCGCGAAGCCGAGGATGGTCTCGACCACCGCCTCGGGGCCGCGTTCGCGCCCGGTGGCGCGGCGGGCCTCGTGGAGCAGGGTGCCGTCCGCCCCGACGAGGGCGGCCTTCATGCCGGTGCCGCCCACATCCAGGGCGATGACGTGTCTCACGGGGGACAGTTTGGCGCGCGAGGACCCAAAAGGTCTAGTCCACTGTCGAGGATTGTTGCGTACGGATACAAATTCAGGACCCGCGGTGGGCGTCATGGGGCCCATGGTCCCGGCTGCGTTGCGGAAGTGATACCCAAGTGGTGTAGACCTCATGCCTGGCCGCGGGGGAGACTTGCGGGCCTGCCGAGAGCGAACATGCAGCTCAAAGCAGTACACATTCAGCGCAAACGCAACGCGCATGAGCTCGAACCCGCGCTCATGCGCAGCTCACATGCAGCTCAAAGACGAGCGAGAAGGTGGATGAAGCCGTGGAGCGGCGACGATTCCTTGGACTGACCGCGGCCGCCGCCGCCCTCGGACTGACCTCTACGGTCGCCGGGTGCGGCGTCCTGGGGAGCGAGAGCGGTGACGTGACCCTCAGACTGGTCGCCGCCGACTACGACCTCACCGGCGGCGACACGACCAAGAAGTACTGGACCGACCTCGTCGCCGCCTTCGAGGCCAAGCACCCGGGCGTGAAGGTCGAGATCCAGGTCGAGTCCTGGGACGACGTCGACCGCAAGGTCGCCGAGATGGTCAAGGCCGACCAGGCCCCCGACGTCGCGCAGATCGGCGCCTACGCCGACTACGCGGCCGCCGGCGAGCTCTACGCCGCCGACGAGCTCCTCTCCATCCCCGTCCAGGCCAACTTCCTCGCGCCGCTCGTCGCCGCCGGAGAGAACAAGCGCACCCAGTACGGGCTGCCCTTCGTCGCCTCCACCCGGCCGCTCTTCTACAACAAGGCCCTCTTCGCGGAGGCCGGCGCCGAGGAGCCCACCACCTGGGCGGAGCTGGCCGAGGCCGCCGAGAAGCTCAAGGACAAGGGCGTCCGCACGCCCTTCGCCCTGCCGCTCGGCCCCGAGGAGGCCCAGGCCGAGGCCCTGATGTGGCTCCTCAGCGGCGGCGGCGGCTGGACCGACGCCTCCGACCACTACGCCGTCGACTCCGACGCGAACATCCGCACCTTCGACTGGCTGAAGGACAACCTCGTCGGCAAGGGCCTCACCGGGCCCGTCGCCCCCGGCAAGCTCAACCGCAAGGCCGCCTTCGCCGCCTTCGCGAGCGGCGAGGTCGGCATGCTCAACGGCCACCCCTCGCTGCTCAAGGAGGCCGCGAAGAAGGGCGTCGAGGTCGGTCAGGTGCCGCTGCCCGGCGTCGACGGCAAGCCCAGGAGCTCCATGGGTGTCGCCGACTGGATCATGGGCTTCAAGCAGAACGGTCACCGCAAGGAGATCGGCGAGTTCCTCAACTTCGTCTTCAGCGACGAGAACGTCCTGAAGTTCGCCGGGGACAACGACCTGCTGCCGGTCACCGTCAGCGCCTCCGCCCGCATGGAGATCGACCCCGAGTACGCCAACCTGCGCGAGTTCCTCGCGGGCCTTCCGGACTCCCAGCTCCCGCCCGTCGGCAAGACCTCCTGGGCCACGGTCAGCGAGAACGTCAAGCAGAACATCGGCAAGGCCGTCACCCCCGCCGGCAAGCCCGCCGACGTCCTCGGCTCGATAGGCCGGGCGGCGACGGCGGCGGAGGCCGCCGAGTAGGACGGCGCGGTCGGAGAACGCGGAGTAATAAATTGGTCGTATGACCGAAGAGCAGGGCGGGGAAGAGCGGGGCGGGACGGACGGCGACGGCGGGCTCGGTGAGCGCGAGCGGGCCCTCCTCGCCGTCGAGCGCCGCTCCTGGCCCGGCCCCGGCGCCAAGGAGCGGGCCGTCCGCGAGGGCCTCGGCCTCTCCCCGACCCGCTACTACCAGCTGCTCAACGCCCTCCTCGACGACCCGCGCGCCCTCGCCCACGACCCGGTGACGGTCAACCGGCTGCGCCGGGTGCGGGAGCAGAAGCAACAGCGGCGGTAGGGGACCCGGGTAAGGGACGTACGGGTGACCCCGGCCACGGGGACCCGGGTAAGGGACGTACGGGTGACCCCGGCCACGCTGACGCGGGCGCCCCGCGTCGGTAGGGTCGTGAACATGGTCAGCAGCCTTCCGCACCCGACCACCTCCGCCGGCCGCGACGGTCTGGCCGCGCTCCTCGCGCGCCCCGCGAAAGCCGTCGTCGCCCTCGACTTCGACGGCACCCTCGCCGAGATCGTCCCCGACCCCGAACAGGCCCGCGCCCACCCCGGTGCCGTGGCCGCCCTCGCCGCCCTCGCGCCCGAGGTCGCCTCGATCGCCGTCGTGACCGGCCGCCCCGCCGGGGTCGCCGTCCGCTACGGCGGCTTCGCCGGAGTCCCCGGCCTCGAACACCTCGTCGTCCTCGGCCACTACGGCGCCGAACGCTGGGACGCCGTCAGCGGCACCGTCAAGGCCGCCGCCGCGCACCCGGGCGTGGCCTCCGTCCGCGCCGAGCTCCCCGGCTTCCTCGACCGGGCGGGCGCCTGGCCGGGCGTCTGGATCGAGGAGAAGGGCCGGGCGGTCGCCGTTCACACCCGCCGCGCGCTCGACCCCGAGGGCGCCTTCGAGGCCCTCAGGGGCCCCCTCGGCGACCTCGCCACCCACCACGGCCTGGTCCTGGAGCCGGGCCGGATGGTCCTGGAGCTGCGGCCCCCGGGCATGGACAAGGGCGTGGCGCTCGCCGAGTACGTACGGGAGACGGGCGCCGAGTCCGTGCTCTACGCGGGCGACGACCTGGGCGACCTGCCCGCCTTCGCCGCCGTCGAGAAGCTCCGCTCGGACGGCACCCCGGGCCTGCTGGTCTGCAGCGGCTCCACCGAGGTCCCGGAACTCGCCGACCGCGCGGACCTCGCCGTGGCGGGCCCGCCGGGCGTGGTGGCGTTCCTGACGGACCTGGCGAGGGCGGTACGGGAGCGGGGCTGAGGGCCCCGGAAATGGTGGAGGGGGCGGTACGGGGGAGCCGAAGCCCTCCCGTACCGCCCCCTCAGCCGTACCGGTGATCAGATGATCAGTGCGCGGCCGGGTTGGTCACGTTGATCGTCAGGTCGTCGCCGGCGTCGCCGGTGACGGTGACCCGGACTCCGTGGCCCGCGACCTTGACGCTGGCCTGCGGGGCCGTGGTGTCGTAGTACGCGTTCGGGTCGGTGTCGTCGAAGACCGGGATGCCCGGGACGGAGGGGGCGCAGGCCGCCTGCGTCTCGACGGTCTGGCTGCCGCCCTTGCCCACGAGGGCCTCCTTGTGGAGGCAGGTCGCGTCCGTGGCCTCCAGGCCGAAGGTCGCGTCGAAGGGCTGGCGGCGGTTGCTGGGCGCGGTCCCGTCGGCGTACCGGAACGGCGCCGGGCGGGCGTCGACGGCCATGGCCTGGCCGCCGCCCGGGTGGGCGCTGACGTTGTTGTCGTCGAAGGAACGGTCGACGTACCAGACGAGCATGCCGTTCTGGTAGCGGAACCACTCCACCCAGTCCGGCGCCGAGACGCCCTTGCTGAACTGGTACGGGCCCTCGGCGAGGAGCGCGTCGGAGCCGACGTACTCGCGGTTCTCCAGGAGGTAGTACCGCGGGGTGGTGGCGGTCTCGGTGCCGGTGGAGATCTTCCAGCGGCCCGCGGCCGTCCAGCCGCCGACGCCCTGCTCGACGTCGTCGGCCACCAGGTTCGTACCGCCCGACGTCAGCGTGATGTCGTCGAGGAACGCGCCGGCGAAGTGGATGCCGCCGTCGGTCTGGTAGCGGAAGCGGAAGAGGGACGCCTTGCCCGCCGCGTCGTAACTGAACCGCAGCGTGGTCCACTTGCCGCCCGAGGAGCCGTCGACGGACTCGCCCGCGCGGAGCCAGTTGGCGCCGCCGTCGAGGGAGTACTCGGCGAACAGGTAGTCGTAGTCCGCCTCGATCTCGTACCAGGCGGACGCCTTGACGGTGACGCGCGGGGCGGCCGGCACGGAGCGGGTGAGGGCCTGGTTGAGGTTGTCGGCCGAGCCGGTCCACCAGGCGTGCGTCCCCGAGGTGGGGGCGGCGTAGGTGGTGCTGGTCGTCTTGTCCGGGAGCGCGACGCGGACCGCCTGGTCCTTGCCGGTGACCTGGAGCTGCGCCGGGTTGAGGGTGTACGTGCCGGAGGCGCCGAGCGGGGCGTCGGTGTAGTCCAGCCAGCCGAGGAAGAGCTTCTCCTCGGCGCCCATGAGGCCCGGGTGGGTGCCGATGCCCGCGTTGGCGGCGGCGCCGTGGCTCAGCCACGAGCCGGAGCTCATGAGGGTCCAGAAGGCGGTGGAGTTCTCGCCGCCGTCGGTGTCGTAGTAGTCCGGCAGGCCGAGGTCGTGGCCGAACTCGTGGCAGAAGACGCCGAGTCCGCCGTTCTCGCCCTCGGTGGTGTAGTCGCCGAGCCAGTACTTGGACTGGCCGATGCGGGCACCGCCGCCCTTGTTCTGGCTGCCGGAGACGTCCGGGCCGGTCAGGCCGTAGTCGTCGCCGTTGACGAACCAGCGGTGGGACCAGATGGCGTCCTCGCCCTGCGCGCCGCCGCCGGCGTCCTCGCCCATGCCTGCGTGCACGGCCTGGAAGTGGTCGATGTAGCCGTCGGCCTCGTCGAAGTCGCCGTCGTGGTCCCAGTCGTTGCGGTCCCAGACGTCGAACTGCGCGAGGTAGGCGTCGATCTCGGCGGGCGTCTTGCCGGCCGAGATCTGCGCGTTCCACCAGGCGTCGCCGGTGTCCTGGATGAAGGCCCACGAACCGCCGTTGTCCTCGACGGCGTTGTCGCCGTAGAAGGAGGCGTTGTGGGGGACCTTGACCCAGTCCTCGACGACGTTGCTGACGGAGTAGCGGCCGCCCGACAGCTTCTCGTAGTACGTCTTCATCGACTCGCCGGAGCCGTTGAAGAGGTTCTCGTAGTACGCCTTGTCGAAGTCGGCCGTCCAGGCGTTGGAGTTGTCGACGCTCCGGTCCGGCTGGGCTATCTCGTTGTGCAGCGGGCCGGGGACGGTGCCGAGCTTGCCGGAGCCTTCGGTGCCGAACTCGGAGAGGATCGTGAAGATCTTCTCCTGGCGCTGCTCGGTCGTGGTCTCGGTCTCGACGAACTTGCCCTTGGCGACCTCGACGACGCCGTCGGCGTTCGCCCGTGCCTTCCTCTTCGCGATCTGGTCGATCGCCTGTTCACGCAGCTCGGTGCGCTGCTTCGTGAGCGGTCCCGGACGGTTGTCGGACCGGTGCGCGGCTCCCGCGCCCGCCGGTGCCGTGTCCTGGGTCTCCTGCGCGGCGGCGGGGGTGAGCCCCGCGGCGAGGAGTGCGGTGAGCGCGGACCCGAGGGTCATGCCCACAACAATCTTCTTCACTTGCGATCCCTTCGCTCGCATGCGGGTATGCCGCATGGTTCGCGTGGTCCGTATGAGGGTGACGGATCGCCTGGGGGAACGATCGCGCCAGAGTGTGACACGAAAGGACCCATGGGTAGGAGGGGTTGGGACGGGTAAAATTTCACTGACTTCGAGGTGTTACCCGCAAGCAACGCGGCGCAGGCCGTCACCGCCGGAGCAGGAGCTCCACCACACCCGTCAGGTCCTCCTCGCCCCGGCCCGATTCGGCCAGGCGCCGGGTCATCAGGTCGAAGTACGGTCGGAGCAGCTCCGGGCTGACGCCCTGCTCCTCGGCCGTGCTCAGGAAGGTGGGCGTGCCGGCCACCTGCATGGCGAGGTTGGAGACGACGCCCTTCGTGTAGTCGCCGCTCCGCAGCTGGTCGGCGGTGAGGTGGACGCCCTGGGCCATCGCGCCGAGCCAGCCCGCGAGCAGTGGGGCGAACCCGACCGGGTCGATGTCCTCCTTCCGGATCAGGGCGAAGGCGTGGTGCGCCCCGGCGAACATCCCGTACATGGCGCTGAGCAGAGCCACGTCGTGCAGGGCGGCGTGCCCCGCGTCCTCGCCGACGTACGTGGTGCCGGCGGGTGCGGCGAGCGTCTCCCGGTGCTCCTCGAACAGCTCGCGAGCGCCGCTGTAGAACACGTACCCCCCGGACTCCGGGACGCCGATCATCGGCGGTACGGCCATGATCCCGCCGTCCAGGTAGCGGGCACCGCGCTCGCGGGCCCACGCGGCACGGTCACGGGCCTGGGCCGGGGTCGTGGTGGTGAGGTTGACGAGGTCCTTGCCCGTCAGGTCGACGTCGGTGAGGGCCTCGCCGACCGAGGCGTCGTCCAGAAGACAGACGACGACCAGGCCGCTCGCGGCAATCGCCTCGGCAACACTCCCGACGGGCCGCGCCCCCTCGCCGGCGAGCACGGCCGCGCGGCCCGGGGTGCGGTTCCAGACGGTGAGGGGATGCCCGGCGGCGAGCCAGGCGCGGCCCAGGGCGGTCCCCATGGCACCGAGGCCGAGGAGGGTGACGGGGTTCTCGGCGGAGGTCTTCTCTACGACGTTCTGCGTGTTCTGCGTCATGTCCACAGGCTGCTTCACCCCTCTGACCTGCTCAAGTACCCACTTCGAAGTGGGTGGTTACCCTGAGGTGAGCGAACAGGTCAGAAGGGTGTGGGGGATGGCGACGCTGAACCGGCCCGGAGCCGAGGACGGGCACGTCTGCGGGATCGACACCTCGATGGAGGTGATCGGCGGCAAGTGGAAGGTGCTCATCCTCTGGGCACTCCACGAACACCCGAACCGCCGCTTCGGCGAACTCCGCCGCCTCGTCCCGGGCATCACGGAGAAGGTCCTCACCTCCCACCTGCGGGAGATGGAGGCGGACGGCATCGTGGACCGCGTCGCGTACGACGAGGTCCCGCCCCGCGTCGAATACGCCCTGACGAAGGACGGCATGCGCCTCAACGAGGCCCTGGAACCCCTCGCGGCCTGGGGGCGCGAGCGACGGGAGCGGGAACTCTAGGATGCGCGCGAGGGGGATGCGTGGTGGAGGACGTTTTCGACACGACTGGCAGACCGCCGAGTGGCTGGATGCACGCCGTCTTCAACGGGGGTCCGTACGGGGAGGACGTGGGGCGGTGCATTCCCGGTCCTCCCGCGCCGGAGACCCTCGCCGTGCCGCTGCCCGACGGTGGCGTCCACGTCTACCGGCTGTGGACGGTGAGTTCGTGGTCCGACCCGGATGACCCCATCGCCGTCTACAACCCTGACGGGCCGCCCGTACCGCCGCCCCTCTTGACCGGCCAGGAGAAGACCTGGCTCCGGGAAGGGCGGCGCAGGCGCGGCCTCGAACCGATCGGGCTTGTCGCGTTGGAGGACGGCCGGATCGAGCACGACCCCGATCCCCCGGCCGTCGAGGCGATGCTCGCCGGCCTGAGGAGCAGGAAGCACCTGATCCTCCAGCGGCTGACCGACGGCTTTGAGGGCGACGAGTACATCCAGGTCCTGCTCCGTGAGGACGAGACCTATGAGGTGGAGCACCGCAGCGGCACCTCAGAGGGCTCTCAGGCCCGGACGGCCTCCCAGGCGAAGGTCCGCGGGGCCCTGTTCGACTGGGCAGCCGATCGGTCGGGCTGGCAGACCACACTCCAGCGGACCGACATCGGACACCCCGCCCAGGCTCCCGCTGGAGACGTTCCTGGCTGAGCCTCCGAGGAGCCCTGTCGTGGCCTCAGCCCACGACAGTCAGCCCAGGCGGTGGGAAAGCCGAACGGGCGTCCGTCACGTGTGCAGGGCAACCACCCACCGGCCCCGGCCACGCTTCCCCGTGATGCCACGACCTCGTTTACGGCGGCCCGCAGGCGCAACGGACGAGGGTGGGGCACCCCCGAGGAACGGAGCAGCGCGAGTACCGCAGGGGTTCCCGTACGGCGGGTTCCTTACTGCTTAAGACGGAGCTGCCACGGCGGGCCCCTGAGCTGCACCTATGAGTGAAAGATCACCCAATGCTGGGTATGGCTACCCAAAACTGAATAGAATGAGAGGGGGCTCACCCGGTTCTGGGTGAGGACTCTCAGCGATGCATGGATTGATCCATCCTTGCTCGGCTTCTGTTCGTTCGTGGGGGTAATCTGTGCGTGCGGGCCGGAAGGTGACCCGGATCGAGACCGTCAATCGGTCGACAGGCGAGGTGAACGACCTCACCGTCCATTCATCGGTCTCTGTCGCAGCCGGTCTCTGGTTCAGAGGAGGAGGGTTCACCACGATGGGATACGCGGCGCACCTGGCACTCGCCGACGCCGACCTCAGCGCGGCGGCCTTCAAGCTGTTCCACAAGATGTGCGGCATCCAGAACCGCAAGGATCATGGCCTGGTCATCGTCGAGAGCCAGACCAAGTTCGCCGAGCAGGTCGGGATGTCCCAGTCCTCGGTGTCTCGCGCTCTCCGCCAGCTCACCGACCAGGGATTCATCTATGCCGACGGCCGGAACTGGCGCCTGCGCGCCGACTTCGTGTTCAACGGCGACGGTGCCGCACAGGGGCAGGCCATCCAGAACATCCCAGCCGGCACTCCTGACCCGTACGCCGGGAAGGGCGCGGAACTGACCGTCATCGACGGTGGCAACGACAGCGGCAACGACAGCGGTGCATGAGGAGCGAAGCCCGTCTCCCGCTCATCTCGCGCAATGAACGGGTGCGCCGGTGGCCGTGGGCTTCGGCCCGCTCGAAGTCGCCCAGCGCGAGGTTCGCGGACAATGCGAGGCTGTCGAGCTCGGCCTGGTCGTAGAAGGCGTTCATCCACACGGGGCGCTGGGCTCCGGGGTCGGCGCGCAGCATGGCGTCCTGTGCCTGGTCGAAGGCGCGGCGAGTGGCCATGCCGTCCCCGGCCGCTCCGTGGATCGCGCCCTGTCTGGCCAGACCGAGGGAGGCGAACAGGGGGTCCTGGCGGGTGATGCCTAGCCTGCGGGCCACCTCATTGGCTGTTGCGGCGTCGGTCGGACGGCCCATGTGCCGGAACATCGCGCCCGCGTGGGACCAGATGCGGAACTTGATGTACGGATCGCCGGCCATTTCGGCGAGCTCCTGAGCGACCCGCATGTGCCGGATGGCGTCGTCGAACCGGCGTCCGTCGATGGCTGCCCACATGGCGGAGGAGCGGAACGCGGCAGCCGAGGCGTAGACCTGCCTCCTGATGCGCTGACTGGCGTTGCCGGAGTTCTGGAGGATCAGGGCTTCGTCCGCGAGAGCGGCGGCCTGTTGCTCGATGCCGAGTTGGCCGCCGTGGCGGTGGTCCTTGGCGATGACGTCCGCGAATCTGCGCTGGAGGCGTTCGACGTCGCTGACGCCGATACGGCGGGGAGTGCCGAAGGCCGGGGTCGCCGAGCTGAGTGCCAAGGCCGTGCCGGCGGTGATGAACTGGCGGCGTTCCACTGGGTCCTCCGGTGGTGCTGTGGTGCTGGGGGACTCGAACCCCAGATCCTTCAACGGGCGGCGGAAGACCGCTTCCAGCGCTCTGCGCGTGCGACCGATCGGACGCCGGGTGGCCCCGTTGACCAGATTGCGCACGGTCCGGTCCGACACGTCGCCGGGCCTGCCGGTGATCTCCAGCAGGGCGGCGTTCATCCGACCCGCCAACTCCTCTTGCGTGAGGCCTAAGTCGGCCATTCGCTGCTTCAACACGGCGTTGACTGCCACGAAACAGAACGTAGCCCTGGCTCACTGTCCAGGCCACCGGGGTCGCAAAGACGACGCAGAGTCTTCCGGTCGCGAGCGCTGCCAGGGCCGGTGACCTTTCCTGTTCCAGGACGGGCTCTGGTCGTTGACTGGTCGCAAGCCGTCCGGGTGCGGGCCCGTCACACAGGCTCCCCCTACCAGCCCGGACGGCCCCGAATCCACCGATGGGAGTCGAGCGATGACCAGCACCCTCCCCCGCCGTACGCCTGGCGAGAGCGGACACGAGAGCGGCACGTCGTGCTCGGAGCACGGCGTGCCGAGTCGGGCGCTCCGCGAGCGGGCGGCCGCCGGCTGGGACAGGTTCCTCCGGCGCTTCGCCGACGAGCAGCCCGAAGAGCGAGACGAGACGTGAGCGCCGACCACGCGGGGTACGAGGAGCACCCGCTGCTGCATCAGAGGGTCCGCGACATCGCGAGCCGGGGTAAGGGCGAGCTGATGGCCGTCACTCACGAACTGCACAGTGACGGCCGCGTGGTCCGCGTCGCGCACATCCGCCCCGAGTCCGGTGTGGAGTGGTCGACGCCGGCCGACAACCTTCAGGCGGTCTGGTGAGCCCGCTCCTAGGAGGAAGACGTCTCGACGTGAACATTCGGGCGTGTCCGCATCGATCAGGAACCGAGAAGTGCGGTCCAGGGGGTCGGTTCTAGGCTGCGCGCCATGGACATCACCATTCACACGGCTTCTCTTCCGCACGACGACCCGGACGCGTCGCTCGCCTTCTACCGCGATGCCCTCGGCTTCGAGGTCCGCAGCGACGTCGGGCAGGGCAAAATGCGCTGGATCACGGTCGGCCCGGCCGGTCAGCCGGGCACGTCGATCCTTCTGGCGCCGCCTGCCGTCGATCCCGGCGTCACCGAGGACGAACGCCGCACGATCGCCGAGATGATGGCCAAGGGCACCTACGGCTGGATCCTGCTGGCCACCCGGAACCTCGACGCGGTGTTCGAGAAGGTGCAGGCCGGTGACACCGAGGTCGTCCAGGAGCCGACCGAGCAGCCGTACGGCGTCCGCGACTGCGCGTTCCGCGACCCCGCGGGCAACCTGATCCGCATCCAGGAGCTGCGCTGAGCCGTGCGGGCATCGATGCGGCCGTGCGGGCCGACATCGAAAGGGAAGACGAAGAGCAAAGGGGAGAGTGCTCATGTGTAAGCCTGAATGGCGGCGGGCACGCGTCCAGGCGCAGCGCCTGGCTGACCTGGCGCGGCTGCGCCGCGTCCGCGACCGGATCGACAGGGAATACGCGCAGCCGTTGAACGTGGAGGCGCTCGCCCGTGATGTGAACATGTCCGCCGGGCATCTGAGTCGGCAGTTCCGGGCCGCCTACGGCGAGTCGCCGTACGCGTACCTGATGACGCGTCGTATCGAGCGGGCGACGGCGCTGCTGCGGCGGGGCGACCTCAGCGTCACCGAGGTCTGCTTCGCGGTCGGCTGCGCGTCGCTGGGAACGTTCACCACCCGCTTCACCGAGCTGGTCGGCATGCCGCCCGGGGCCTTCCGGCGCCAGGCGGCGGATGCGGCGGCCGACGATGCCGATGCTGCGGATACGGCCCGCGGTGCGGGTCCGGCGATCAACGTGGAGGGGATGCCGGCGTGCGTGGCGAAGCAGGTCTCAAGACCGGTCAGGAATCGAGAAGCCCCGGCCGCCGCGCAGCCCCTAGCGTGATGGTCATGGCAACCACCGCTTCCACCGCAGCCGGCACGTCCCTCGCGTCCGTCACCCTTGAGGTGGCCGACCTCGAGGCCGCCCACCGCTTCTACAGCGCCTTCGGCGTGGACGCGTACCTGCGCCTGCGGGCGTCCGAGGCGCACTCCACCGGATTCCGCGGCTTCACCCTGGCACTCACGGTGTCCGGGCCGGCCACCGTCGACGGCTTCTTCGGCGCCGCCGTGGACGCCGGCGCCACGGTCCTGAAGCCCGCCGCGAAGTCGTTCTGGGGCTACAGCGGCGTCGTCCGGGCCCCGGACGGGACGATCTGGAAGATCGCGACCTCGGAGAAGAAGGACACCGGCCCCGCCACCCGCGAGATCGACGACGTCGTCCTGCTGATCGGCGTCGAGGACGTGAAGGCCACCAAGCAGTTCTACGTCGGCCGGGGCCTGACCGTGGCCAAGAGCTTCGGCGGCAAGTACGCCGAGTTCGCCCCCGGTCAGTCCAGCCCCGTCAAGCTGGCGCTGTACAAGCGCCGCGCCCTGGCCAAGGACCTCGGCGTCCCCGCCGACGGCACAGGCGCGCACCGCGTCATCCTCGGCAGCACCGCCGACACGTTCACCGACCCGGACGGGTTCGCCTGGGAGGCCGCCCTCGCCCCCACGTCGTCCTGACTCCCGGCCCCGCCGACTCGCGTGGCTACGAGGGTCCCCTGAGCGCCTCCAGTTGGTTCAGGAACCAGCGCTGGGGGGGCAGGGCCGTTGCCGCCGCGGCGAGGCGTTTGGTGCGGTCGGCGCGTTCGGTCGCCGGCATCGACAGGGCGGTGTGGAGTGCCTCGGCGGTTTCCGAGACGTCGAAGGGGTTCACGGTGAGGGCGTCGGCGCGGAGTTCCTGGTAGGCGCCCGCGCCCGTCGAGAGGACCAGGGCGCAGCCCGCCTCCGAGACGACCGGTATCTCCTTCGCGACCAGGTTCATGCCGTCGCGCACCGGGTTCACCAGGGCCACGTCCGCGAGGCGGTAGGCGGCCAGGGAGCGGGTGAAGTCGTCCCGTACCGAGACCAGGACCGGCTGCCAGTCGGGCGTGCCGAACTCGGTGTTGATCTCGTCCGCCAGGGCCGTCACCGAGGCGGTGTACTGACGGTACGACTCCAGGTCCTGGCGTGACGGGTACGCCGAGGCCAGGTGGACCACCCGGTCGCGCCACTCGGGGTGGGTGGTGAGCAGTTCGCGGTAGGCGAGGAGGCCGCGGATGATGTTCTTGGAGAGTTCGGTGCGGTCGACGCGCACGATGGTCTTCCGGTCGCCGACCTCCTCCCGGAGCCGGGCCAGCCGCTCGTCCACCTCCGGGCGGTACGCCAGCGCCCGCAGCTCGTCGGCGTCCACGCCCAGCGGGTACGCCCGGACCCGGGTGCGGCCCTTCCTGAAACCGTGGCGGCGGTGCTCCACGCCGTGCCAGGGGTCGCCGCTCGGCCAGATGCCCCGGGCCGTGCCCGTCGCGTCGTCCCGCTGCGAGCAGCAGCTGATGAAGAAGCTCGCCCATCCCCAGGTGTGGAAGCCCAGCTCGTCCGCGCCGAGCATCCCCCACAGCAGTTCCTCGACGATGTCGTCCGGCACCATCCGCAGGTACTCGGGGGAGACCCACGGGGTGTGCGTGAAGTGCCCGATCCGCAGGTCGGGGCGGAGCTCCCGGAGCATCCAGGGGACGAGCGACAGGTGGTAGTCCTGGACCAGGACCGCCGCGCCCTCCGACGCCTCGGCCGCCAGGGCCTCCGCGAAGGCGCGGTTGTAGCCGCGGTACGCCTCCCAGCGGCGTCGGAACTCCGCGTCGAAGACGGGCTCGCGCGGGACGTCGTACAGGTGGTGGTGGAGGAACCACAGCACCGAGTTCGCGATGCCGTTGTACGCGTCGGCGTACACGTCCGGGGCGATGTCCAGCATGCGGACGCCCGGCTCGCCGACCCCGCGCCGCACCGCCTCCCGGTCGCCCTCGCCGAGGGCCGCGCACACCCACAGGCTGTCCTGAGAGGAGACGGCGCTCAGGCCTGAGACCAGGCCGCCTCCGCCCCTGCGGGCGTCGAGCTCACCGTCCTCGCCGAGCACGTACGAGACGGGTCCCCGGTTGGATGCCACGAGCACAGTAGCCATGTGGCGAACCTAGCCCGTCCCGTAAACGCTCAAACGTACGTATACGAGACGGGCCGATCCGGCCACGGGGTGTGTGCCGCTCAGTGGTCGCGGCGGCCGCGCATCGCTGCCTTCGCCACCAGGCCCGTCGCCGCCAGGGCCACGCCGAGCGCGCCGAGCAGCCACAGCCGCTCACCGTTGCTGCCCGTCTCCGCCATCGAGCCGCCGTTCCCTCCGTGCGGTCCCGGCGCCGGGGCCACCGGGACGGACGTGCTCCGCGAGGCCGAGGCCGAGGCGGAGGGGGCGGAGGGGGAGGCCGGGCTGGTGGGGGAGGCCGAGCCGGACGGGGACGCCGGGTCCGTGGGCTCCACCGGTGCCGAGGTCGTCGGCTTCGGGGGCTTCGTCGGGTCCGTCGGCTTCGGATCCGTCGGGGTCGGCGTCGGCTTGGGCTTGTCGAGCACCGGGGTGATCGCGCAGGCCTGGTCCTCGCTGCCGTCGCCGCAGTTGGAGCGCGGGGACTCCACCTCGACGCTGTTGCGGAGCTTCCCGTCGCCGGTCACCGGGTCCTTGATCTTCACCGAGTACGTGACGGTCGCCGTCTTCCCCGCCGGGATCGTCCCGACGTACCCGATCTTCGGCTTCCCGTACGACACCTCGCCCAGGTCCGTCTTCACGTCGCCGTTGTAGTCGGCGTCGTCGAGGTTCCCCGTCAGGTCGTCGCTGAACTTGGCGTTCGGGTAGTCGATCGTGCTGATGTTCTTCGCGGTGATCTTGTACGTGAGGGTGTCGCCCGGCTTCACCGTGCGCGGGCTCGCCGTCTTGGTGATCTCCAGGTCGGGCACCGGCACCGAGAAGGCGAGCCCGGACGGCACGTACGTGTCGCCGTTCGTGGAGAAGGTGAGATCGGCCGAGGTCGCGCCCTGCGGGATGGCGCCGTCCGGGATGTCGAAGGCCTTGGCGTCGATGCTCAGGTTGTTGACGAGCTTGGGCGCGACCGCCCCGTCGTCCTCGCCGATGAAGAAGTTGTTGGTGTTGCCGGTGTGGTTCTCGGTGACGTTCTTGCCGTCGACGAGGAACTTGTCGCCCGGGGTGTTCCAGTCGCCCTTGTACGCGGTGACGCTCGCCCGCGCCGTGCCGCCGCTCCGGTAGAAGCCGTCGACGGTGATCGTGGTCGCGGGGGAGGTGGAGCGCTGGAGGACGTGGCCGCCGTAGACGTAGACGTTCCGCCGCTCCGGGGCCTTGACCGGGTCGGGTCCCGGGAACTTGTGGACGACGGTCAGGGACCAGCCGCCCACGCAGCCCTTGCCGTTCGGCGACCAGATGTTGCCGACGGCCACCCGCGCGTCCGTCCCCGAGACGCCCGCGAAGGCGGCGGTCACGTCCGACTCGCCCGTGTAGTAGTGCGGGCCGTTGGTGTCGGCCGGGTCGGTGACCATGCTGTCGATCGAGACCGGGGTCGCGGGCCCCGTCCCGACCCTGATCACCGGCGCGGTCGTCGCCGGGTCGCCGGGCGAGGACCCGACGTCGGCGCCGGAGATGTCGCAGCGCCGGAGCTGGGCCCCGCTCGGGCCCTTGTACGTGCCGTCGTTGCCGCCCCAGAACAGCCGGGCGTACGCGACCTCGGCACCCGCCGGGATCGCGACGTGGCCGGTACTGGAGCCGAACTCGGGCGCCTCGCCCGCCACCATGTCGGCGGCGTCGATCCGCCGCATCACGAAGGTGTTGTTGTTGTCGGAGCCCTCGCCCTTCGCGGCGGTCGCGCAGCGCGCGGCCATGTCCGCGGGCTCGGTGGGGCAGCCCATGACCGTGTTGCCGAGCGTCGTGAAATCGCCGTAGATCGACTCGTCGTACCGCTTGCCGAAGGGCTCGGTGACGTCCGCCGAGGCCGGACCAGCCGCGGCCGTCGAGAGCGCGAGTGAGGCCACCGCGAGTCCGACGACCGCCGCCACACCGCCCAGGTGCTGTTGTCTGAAGCGCATAAAAGGGCAATGTAGGCAAAGCGGATCATCTGGTGGCGTTACGCCACGCGGCGGCGCCTGTACTCCGTGATCTCGGCCATCGGCGGCCGTTCCTCCGTGTCCACCGCGTAGGTCCGGGGGGTGAACCCGTCCTCGCCCCGCTCGAACTGGGTCAGCCTCGGCCGTACGAGGTGGCCGCGCGAGAGCCGTAGCTGCGCCGTCCGGTAGATCGCCGCCGCCATCCGGCCCAGCGCCCGCTCGTCCTGATGGCGGTGCTTGCGCACCCCCACGTCGACCTGTGCGAGGGCGTCCAGGCCCACCGTGTGCAGCGCGTCGACGAGCAGCCCCAGCTCCACCCCGTAACCGACGGGGAAGGGCAGCCGCTCCAGGAGCGAGCGCCGCGCCGCGTACTCGCCGCCCAGCGGCTGCACGAAGCCGGCCAGCTGCGGCCAGTGGAGGTTGAGGAGCGGCCGAGCCACCAGCTCGGTCACTCGGCCGCCCTGACCTGGGGTCTTGCCGGAGGCGAGCTGATCGGACGCAGTGCCGAAGGGGCGGTCGTAGGTCGCCTTCACGAGGTCGACGTCCGGTTCGGTGAGCAGCGGGCCCACGATCCCCGTCACGAAGTCCGCCGAGAAGTCCCGCAGGTCCGCGTCGACGAAGCACACGACGTCCCCGCTCGTCACCATGAGCGACCGCCACAGGACCTCGCCCTTGCCGGGGACGGCCGGTATCCGGGGGAGGATCGCGTCCCGCGCCACCACCCGCGCCCCGGCGGCCGCCGCCACCTCCGCCGTACGGTCGGTGGAGCCCGAGTCGACGACCACCAGTTCGTCCACGAGCGGCACCGCGTCCGACATCAGCTCGCGGCGGATCACGGCGACGATGTCGCCGACCGTCGCCTCCTCGTTCAGCGCCGGCAGCACGACGCTGACCTTCGTGTTTCGCTTGGCGGCGAGGATCCGCTCCAGCGGCCGGTCGGCCACGGACCAGGACCGCCGGTCCAGCCAGCGCTCCACCTCTTCGAGCACGTGATCTCCATCTCGCGGTTCGGACGGCCCGTCCAAGCGCCGGGGCCTTCGGTTACAGTCTTGAACAACGCGGATGCCCGATGCACGTCGGGGTGCCGCCCGCGTCGGAGCGCAGGAACGAAGTCCCGCGAGGAACTTCACCCCGCTTCACAATCGAATACCGCTCATCCAGAGGGGCAGAGGGAAACGGCCCGTTGAAGCCCCGGCAACCCTCCAGTCGGTTACTCGTCCTCCAGCGAGGTCCCCGACTAGGGAAGGTGCCAAATCCGTCTCATGGCGAAAAATTCGCCATGGGAAAGATGAGGAGAAAGGGCCTCGCCTCCAATGGCTGTACAGACTGTCGCTTCCGCCGCCACCGTCGACCTCGGTCCCGCTTCCGGGCTTTCCTGTCGCGAATGCGGTGAAGTCTTCGCGCTCGGTCCGATCTTCGCCTGCGAACTCTGTTTCGGACCGCTCGAGGTCGCCTACGACCTCCCCACCGGTGACCCCGAGGCGCTGCGCAAGCAGATCGAGGCCGGCCCCGCCAACATCTGGCGCTACGCCCCCCTGCTGCCCGTCCCCGCCGACGTCGCCGAGAAGCCGAACCTGAACCCGGGCTGGACCAAGCTCGTCCAGGCCGACAACCTCGCCCGCGAGATCGGTGTCGCCCCCGGCAAGCTCTTCGTCAAGGACGACTCGGGCAACCCGACCCACTCCTTCAAGGACCGGGTCGTCGCGCAGGCCCTCGAGGCCGCCCGCGCCTTCGGCTTCACCACGCTCTCCTGCTCCTCCACCGGCAACCTCGCCGGCGCCGTCGGCGCCGCCGCCGCCCGCGCCGGCTTCCGCTCCTGCGTCTTCATCCCGCACGACCTGGAGCAGGGCAAGGTCGTCATGGCCGCCGTCTACGGCGGTGACCTCGTCGCCATCGAGGGCAACTACGACGACGTCAACCGCTTCTGCTCGGAGCTCATCGGCGACCCGCTCGGCGAGGGCTGGGGCTTCGTCAACGTCAACCTCCGCCCGTACTACGGCGAGGGCTCCAAGACGCTGGCGTACGAGATCTGCGAGCAGCTCGGCTGGGTCATCCCCGACCAGCTCGTCATCCCGATCGCCTCCGGCTCGCAGCTCACCAAGATCGACAAGGGTCTGCAGGAGCTCATCAAGCTCGGCCTCGTCGAGGACAAGCCGTACAAGATCTTCGGTGCGCAGGCCGAGGGCTGCTCCCCGGTCTCCGTCGCCTTCAAGGCCGGCCACGACGTGGTCCGCCCGCAGAAGCCGAACACGATCGCCAAGTCGCTCGCGATCGGCAACCCGGCCGACGGCCCGTACGTCCTCGACATCGCCCGTCGCACCGGTGGCGCCGTGGAGGACGTGAACGACGAGCAGGTCGTGGACGCGATCAGGCTGCTCGCCCAGACCGAGGGCATCTTCGCCGAGACGGCGGGCGGCGTGACCGTCGGCGTCACGAAGAAGCTCGTCGAGGCCGGTCTGATCGACCCGGAGCTCACCACCGTCGTGCTGAACACCGGCGACGGCCTCAAGACGCTGGACGCCGTGGCCGAGGGCTCGCAGGCGACCGCCACCATCCGCCCCAGCCTGGACGCGTTCCGCGCCGCGGGCCTGGCTCTCTGAGAGGTACGAAGACATGGCCGTGAACGTCCGCATCCCCACCATCCTCCGCACCTACACGGGCGGGCAGTCCGAGGTCCCGGCCGAGGGCGCGACCCTCGCCGAGGTCATCGCGGACCTGGAGAAGAACCACACGGGCATCGCCGCCCGCGTCCTGGACGACCAGGGCAAGCTGCGCCGCTTCGTCAACGTCTACGTGAACGACGACGACGTGCGCTTCGAGCAGGGTCTGGAGACGGCCACCCCGGCCGGCGCGGGCGTCTCGATCATCCCGGCGGTCGCCGGAGGCTGCTGAGCCCCCACGGCTGACCTGTTGTCCCGTCTTTCTTGAATTGCCCCTTCCGCGCCATAAAGCGGAGGGGGCAATTCTGCATGGTTGAACGGGGTAGAGTTGGGGAAGTCCCCTCCGCTGCTCATGCCGGACGCATATGAGAATGCGTCCCTGTGCGTCAGGAAGCAGCCAAAGTGTCTGCGCGTTGTGTACGTTCTGCGCGTTTTGCCGGGCCCGACTTGCCCCGGAACTCCAGGGATTCTCCCTAATTCCCCTTTCCGTCGTGCCCAGAATTCTCGCTCGATTGACCTGTTGCAGAGGGCAGTTGGGCAGATACATTCAGCGGCGGTCGACGCGTTCCGGCGCAGGGTCTGACCCCGGGTCCGCGAAGTGCGGTTCCCGCGCAAGGGCCAGTAATAGGGGAGTTAGGCATGGCTCAGGGCACCGTCAAGTGGTTCAACGCGGAGAAGGGCTACGGCTTCATCGCGGTCGACGGTGGTGCGGATGTTTTCGTCCACTACAGCGCGATCCAGATGGATGGCTACCGCAGCCTCGAAGAGGGGCAGCGGGTCGAGTTCGAGATTTCGCAGGGCCAGAAGGGTCCGCAGGCGGACATGGTCAAGCTCGCCGTCTGAGCGCGGCGCGATCGGCCACCGACGCAACGCCGTCGAGGGGCCCGCATCCCTGAGGGGAAGCGGGCCCCTCGCGCGTTCCCCGACGCCCGGGAGGGCCGGCGGGGAGAGGGGTGGGAGGCCCGGCGGGAAGGCGGCCGGAAGCCCGGTGCGAAGGTGGCCCGAAACCTGAGAGTCGCTTGCACTCTCCTAGGGCGAGTGCTAATCATTGGCGTTAGCACTCGGAAGGTGAGAGTGCTACGAGGATCGGGCAGACGAGGTCGCCGGCCGGGTGGGGCAAGGAACCACGCGGAGCACCGGAGGCCGTCCGTCGCGGGCGTCGGCGCGGTCCTGGAGCGTTATCCACCCCATGTCCGGGAGGACCACTTCACATGGCCAAGATCATCGCGTTCGACGAGGAGGCCCGGCGCGGTCTCGAGCGCGGCATGAACCAGCTCGCTGACGCCGTCAAGGTCACCCTCGGCCCCAAGGGTCGCAACGTCGTCCTCGAGAAGAAGTGGGGCGCCCCCACGATCACCAACGATGGTGTCTCCATCGCCAAGGAGATCGAGCTCGAGGACCCGTACGAGAAGATCGGCGCCGAGCTGGTCAAGGAAGTCGCCAAGAAGACGGACGACGTCGCCGGCGACGGTACGACCACCGCCACCGTTCTCGCCCAGGCGCTCGTCCGCGAGGGCCTCCGCAACGTCGCCGCCGGTGCCAACCCCATGGCCCTCAAGCGCGGCATCGAGAAGGCCGTCGAGGCCGTCTCCGGCGCCCTCCTCGAGCAGGCGAAGGATGTCGAGACCAAGGAGCAGATCGCTTCGACGGCCTCCATCTCCGCCGCCGACACCCAGATCGGCGAGCTCATCGCCGAGGCGATGGACAAGGTCGGCAAGGAAGGCGTCATCACCGTCGAGGAGTCGCAGACCTTCGGTCTGGAGCTCGAGCTCACCGAGGGCATGCGCTTCGACAAGGGCTACATCTCGGCGTACTTCGCCACCGACATGGAGCGTATGGAGGCGTCGCTCGACGACCCGTACCTCCTGATCGTCAACTCCAAGATCTCTTCGGTGAAGGACCTGCTCCCGCTCCTGGAGAAGGTCATGCAGTCGGGCAAGCCGCTGCTGATCATCGCCGAGGACGTCGAGGGCGAGGCCCTGTCGACCCTGGTCGTCAACAAGATCCGCGGCACCTTCAAGTCCGTCGCGGTGAAGGCCCCGGGCTTCGGCGACCGTCGTAAGGCCATGCTGAACGACATCGCCATCCTCACCGGCGGCACGGTCATCTCCGAGGAGGTCGGCCTCAAGCTGGAGAACGCGGGCCTCGACCTGCTGGGCCGCGCCCGCAAGGTCGTCATCACCAAGGACGAGACCACCATCGTCGACGGTGCCGGTGACAGCGAGCAGGTCGCCGGTCGCGTGAACCAGATCCGCGCCGAGATCGAGAACAGCGACTCGGACTACGACCGCGAGAAGCTCCAGGAGCGCCTCGCGAAGCTGGCCGGCGGCGTGGCCGTCATCAAGGCCGGCGCCGCGACCGAGGTCGAGCTCAAGGAGCGCAAGCACCGCATCGAGGACGCCGTTCGCAACGCGAAGGCGGCCGTCGAGGAGGGCATCGTCGCCGGTGGCGGCGTGGCCCTGCTCCAGGCTTCCTCGGTCTTCGAGAAGCTTGAGGCGGACCTGTCGGGCGACGAGGCCACCGGTGCCAACATCGTCAAGCTGGCCCTTGAGGCCCCGCTGAAGCAGATCGCGGTCAACGCCGGCCTCGAGGGCGGCGTCGTGGCGGAGAAGGTCCGCAACCTGCCCGTCGGCCACGGCCTGAACGCCGCGACCAACGAGTACGTCGACCTCATCGCCGAGGGCATCATCGACCCGGCGAAGGTCACGCGCTCCGCGCTGCAGAACGCCGCGTCGATCGCCGCGCTGTTCCTCACCACCGAGGCCGTCATCGCCGACAAGCCGGAGAAGGCGTCCGCGCCGGCCGGCGGCGGCATGCCGGGCGGTGACATGGACTTCTGATCCTCCGGGATCGGTGGTTCATCGCTGTACCGCAGTACTGCTGAACGCGACCGAGGGCGGCACTCCCCAGCAGGGGGGTGCCGCCCTCGGGCGTTGTGCGGGACGGGGAGGGCGGGGTGATCCTGGAAGGGACACCGGGGAAGGGCCGAGACCATGGTCATTCTGCTGACGACGCCCGCCGATCGCGAACTGGTCATCACCCGGACCTTCGACGCCCCGCCGGGCCTGCTGTGGGAGGCCTGGACGCGCCCCGAGCACGTACGCGAGTGGTACGGCTCCGCCGCGCTGACGACGACGGTCGTCGACATCGACCTGCGCGTGGGCGGCGCCTGGCGCTGGGGGCAGACGGCCCCCGGCGGCCAGGAGATCGTCTTCTCCGGCACGTACGAGGACGTCGTCACGGTCGAGCGGCTCGACTACACGGAGGTCTTCGAGCAGATGCCGGAGGCCGGCCCCGTCCGCGTCACCCTCACCTTCGACGCGACCCCTGACGGCGGCACGGCTCTGACCAGCACCTCCGTCTGGCCCTCGAACGAGCTCAGGGACCAGGCGCTGGCGGCGGGCATGGAAGCGGGGGTCCGCGAGCAGTACGAACGGCTCGCGGACCACGTGCGGACGATGTGAGGGCGCGGGGCGGGCCGGTTGTTCCTCCTCAGTGGCGGAAGAGGGCCGTCCAGAGGAAGGATTCGCCGAAGGCCGGGGAGGTGGTGGGTTCGTCGCGCATACGGCGGACCTCGACCTCCGTCAGGTCGGCGAAGAGCGTGCGCAACTCCGTGTCGGTGTAGGCGAGTCCGCCGTCCAGCTTCCCCTTCCGGTAGAAGTCGGCGTCCGGCAGCTCCGAGCCCATGCCGCCCTCCCCGGCGGCGAACGCGGTGAGCGCGAGGTGCCCGCCGGGCGCGAGGACGCGGTCGAGGAGCGCGAGGTAGCTGACGCGGCGGTGCGGGGGCAGGTGGTGGAAGCAGCCGGAGTCGTAGACGAGGTCGTACGGGCCGTCGAGGGCGGGGCTGCTGAAGGCGTCGCCGCACACGAACCGCACGGACCCGGTCGCGCCGGCCTTGTGTGCGCGTTCCTCCGCCCAGGCGATCGCGGTGGCGGAGAGGTCGACGGCGTCCACCTCGTATCCGAGCGACGCGAGGTACAGGCTGTTCCGCCCGGGCCCGCACCCGAGGTCGAGGGCCCGCCCGCCGGCCGGGAGCAGGCCCTTCTCGGCGTACGCCACGAGGTTCTCGTCCGGCTTCGGGACGAAGAACGGCACCGGCTTGTCGCGGTCGGCGTAGAAGCCGTCCCACCAGTCGGCGCCGCCCTCGGTCCACCGGTCGGCGTCGGGCGCGAAGAGCCCGTCGAGCAGGGTCAGTACGTCCTCGACCGTGCGGATGTCACGGTTGTTCAGGTCCATCGGGATCCCCCTCCGAGTCGATCTCCAGGATAGGGGTTGGAGGGGTAAAAGCCCAGGTCAGAGGTGGTGTGCGGGTGTGCTGTGTGGGCCCTGCGGGGGCGCCGGGTGGAGGTGTGACCCCAGGGGGCGGGCCCCGTGTGCGGGGTCGCCGTGCACCCGCCTCAGGCCCGGGAAGAGGGCTTTCCGGGGTGCGCCGGGAAGGGTTTCTGGCGCAGTTGGGGAGCTGACCCTCTTCAGGCTGTTGACGGGCTTCCGAACTGTCGCTTGACCAGGGTGTCTTGGCTCGCGGCCGAGAACGTGGCGTCGGTTTACATCGCCACGCTGGCATCCTCACCCTGATGTCAGAACGGGGCGTCATGTTGTCCACGACCTGCACGTTCACTTGACGTTTGTCGCGAAATGGTCAGGCGATGCGTTCACCGACGCCATGTTGTCCCGGACCGAAGAGATCCGTCCCCGACCGCCACCCCCAGCTTGCTGGGACGGGGGTCCAGGGGATGGGTCACGCGGTGGGCTCGGTCGCGTGCAGCGCCGCACGCAGGTGACCCTGGGAGGCGGTGAGCCGGCGGGCGGCCGTGGGGGCGTCGATGTCGGCGAGGATCATGAGGATCGCGTTCTTCACCTCCCCGTCGGCGGCGGTGAGCGCGGCCTCGATCTGCTCGTCGGGCGCGCCGGTGGCCAGGGCGACGATCCGCCGCGAGCGGGCCTGGAGCTTCTCGTTGGAGGCGCGGACGTCGACCATGAGGTTTCCGTAGGTCTTGCCGAGGCGGATCATGGTGATGGTCGAGATCATGTTGAGGACGAGCTTCTGCGCGGTGCCGGCCTTCAGGCGGGTGGAGCCGGTGAGGAGCTCGGGGCCGGGGACGACTTCGATGCCGTGCTCGGCGGCGGCGGCGAGCGCGCTGTCCGCGTTGCAGGACAGGCCGATGGTCAGCGCGCCGAGGGTGCGGGCGTGCTCGACGGCGCCGATGGCGTACGGGGTGCGGCCGGAGGCGGAGATGCCGACCACCGTGTCGTCGGCGGTGAGTCCGAGTCCGGTCAGGTCCTCCACCGCGAGCTCCTTGGAGTCCTCGGCGCCCTCGACGGCCTTGACCATGGCGGAGGGGCCGCCCGCGATCAGTCCGACGACCTGGGAGGGGTCGGTGTTGAAGGTGGGCGGGCACTCGCTGGCGTCGAGGACGCCGAGGCGGCCGGCGGTGCCGGCGCCGAGGTAGATCAGCCGCCCGCCGCGGGCCATGCGCTCGGCGGTGGCGTCGATCGCGGCGGCGATGGCGGGGAGCTGGCGGGCGACGGCGGCGGGGACGGTCTGGTCCTCGCCGTTCATGGTCCGGGCGATGTCCAGGGTCGGGAGCTGGTCGATCTCGGCGAGCTCGGGGCGGAACGCCTCGGTGGTGAGGGTGGCCAGCTGGGCGCGGAGCTCGGAGTACGTGTCGGAGGACGCGGCGGACGTGGCGGACGCGGCGGACGTGGCGGAGGTGGACATGTGCGGCTCTTTCGGTGCGTGGACGTCGTCGGCGTCGTTGGCGGTCGACGTGTGACGCTCGGCGGGCGGGTCGGCGGGCGGGTCGGCGGGCGGGTCAGCGGGTCCTGGGCGAGTGGCGGTGGGCGAGGGCTTCGTATGAGGCGGCGAGGGCAGGGGCCGCCGTCTCGTACGTACGCTGGGTGACACAGGTGAACAGACAGTCCACGACCAGGAGTTGGCTGGTGCGAGACGACATGGCCGCGGGGCGCAGTTCGCTCTCGCGGGCGGTGGAGGTGGTCAGGACGTGGTCGGCGTACTGCGTGACCGGGCCGTCCGGGCGGCCGGTGATCGCGACCGTGGTGGCGCCGTGGTCGAAGGCGACCCGCAGCGGTTCTATGACGTCGCCGGTGGAGCCGGAGTGCGTGATGGCGATGGCGACGTCGCCGGAGCGGAGCTGTACGGCGTTGGTGACCGCGAGGTGCGGGTCGCTGTGGGCGTGCGCGATCAGGCCGATGCGGAGCAGCTTCTGGCCGAGGTCCTGGGCGACGAGGCCGGAGGCGCCGACACCGTAGATGTCGACGCGGCGGGCGGTGGCGAGCGCGGCGACGGCGGCGCCGAGCTGGACGGTGTCGAGTCCGGCGGCGGTGTCGGCGAGGGTCTGCTGTTCGTCGTAGGCGAGCTTGGCGACGACGTCGGCGACGGGGTCGTCGACGGCGATGTCGGCGGTGACGGCGGGCGCGCGGCCGGACTGCTGCTGCGCGGCGAGGCCGGCGAGGGCGAGGCGGAGGTCGCGGTAGCCGGGGTAGCCGAGCAGCCGGGCGGTGCGGACGACGGTCGCCTCGCTGGTGCCGGTGAGCTCGGCGAGGCCGGTGACCGTGAGGGCGGCGCAGCCGGCCGGGTCTCCGGCGACGGCTTCGGCGACCCGCTGCATCGAGCGGGTCATGGAGGGCGCGAGGGTCCGCACCTTGGCCGCGAGGGCGGCGGGGGCGGGAGGCGCGGCGGGCGCGTCGCCCGTGAAACTTTCCTTCACTTCATTGGTCACACCTGAAAGATACTTTCGGCCGACTGGCCCGACAAGACCCCCTCGGGCCCGGACGGCTCCGGATCGGTCCCGGAAGCGGACGGGACCTTCGCCCTTTCCCGGCGCCGGGTGACAATGAGTGCATGGACGAGATCGACCCGGTGGAGCAGGCGCTCCACGCCGCTCGCGCGCTGGTACTGGCCGACCTGGTGGCCCGAGAGGTGGCCGCCGCCGAGGTCGTGTCGATGGTGGAGGACGCGGTGACCCACCGGCGCTGGTGGGTCGAGCAGTGGCCGGAGGGCGTGACGTACGTCGCGGGGCTCGTGGCCCAGGACGTCCAGGACGCCCTGCTCGAACGGTACGGACGCTGGCCGCTCTGCCCGGTCTGCGCCTCGGGCGACCCGCACGCCCTCGACGTGGAACCGGAACTGGGCCCGGACCCGCACTGGGTCTGTGGCAAGCAGGGAGTGGTGGTCGCACGGGTGGGCGGCCTGACGTGAGCCTCCGCATCGAACGGGTGGGGTGTCCCACCAGCCTCCGCATCGAACGGGTGGGGTGTCCCACGTGACCCTCTACATCGACCCGCCGACCTGGCCGGGCCACGGCCGCATGTGGTCGCACCTGGTCAGCGACGTCTCCTTCGAGGAGCTGCACGCCTTCGCCGCCTCGATCGGCGCCCCGCCCCGCGCCTTCGAGCGGGACCACTACGACATCCCGTCCGACCGCTACGCGGACGTGGTGGCGGGCGGCGCGGTCGAGGTCGGCTCGAAGGAACTCCTCCGCCGCCTCACGGAGGCGGGCCTACGACGCCCGAAGAACCGCCCGCCGAGCCCGTAGCGGCTCATCCGTGGTGGCGCCGAGCGCGGGCGCACTCCATGAGCGGGTCGACGGTCCAGAGCCTTGGCCGGGTGATCAGCGGTGTCAGTGACTGCGGCTACGGTTCCCGGTCATGGGGTTCTCCTGAGGAGTACGGCGCCGCCTGTCTGGGCGCGGGGGCGTAACTGAGGGACTCGCTCCTCCCGGCCAGGGAGAAGCGGGCCCCGCCTCGGGAAGGGCTCAGGTGGCCCGTACGAGCACGGTCTCTTCCGGCGGGCCGCTCAGCAGCTCCGCGCCTGCCGTCATCGCCGCCGTGAGGTGGGGGCTCTTGAGGTGTGCCTCGAAGGCGGTCCGGCTCGTCCACTCCTCGACGACGATCCAGGAGCCGGGCTCCAGTGGGTCCTCGTACGGGCGGTAGGAGAGGCAGCCCGGTTCGGCGAGCGTCGGCTCGACCAGCGCGAGGGCCTGGTCCCGTACGGCCCGTTCCTTGCCCGGTGCGGCCTTGAGCCGTGCGATGACGGTGACTGCGGTGGTGGTGTCGGTGGTGTCCGTGGTGTTCGTGGTCATGGAGTTCCCCCGTGAGCGCGTGTGGGACGTCAGCGGGACGATACGACCTTCTGTTCCTGCGGAGTGCCCGATGTCACCACGCGGGACGGGGACTTGTGGAGCTTCACCGCCACGGCCGTCGCGCCCAGTGCCGTCGCCGTCATCGCCGCGCCCGCCCAGGCCGGGGAGGCGAAGCCGAGGCCGGCGTCGATGGTGAGGCCGCCGAGCCAGGGGCCGCCGGTGTTGCCGAGGTTGAAGGCCGCGGTGGTCGTCGCGGCGGCGAGGGTGGGGGCGGCGCCGGCGAGGTTGAACATGCGGGCGTTGAGGGCCGGGGCCGTGTAGAAGGCGGAGACGCCGAGGAGGAAGGTCAGGGCGATCGTGGCGGCCGGGCTGGACGCGAGGAAGGTGAGGGCGAGGAGGAAGACGGTGGACGCGGTGATGCCGGTGAGCAGGACGCCGAAGAGGTGGGCGTCGGCCACCCGGCCGCCGATCGCCGTACCGATGACGGCGCCGATCCCGAAGAGCGCGAGGACGCCGGAGACCCAGCTCTCGTCGAGGCCGGAGACGTCCGTGAGGAGCGGGGCCAGGTAGGAGAAGGCGCAGAAGACGCCGCCGGCGGCGAGCGCGACGATCGTGATCTGGAGCAGTACCTGGCGGTCACGGTAGATGGCCAGTTCGTGGGTGATGCGCGGCTTCGTCTCGGGGAGGGTGATGTGCGGGATGCGGGTGACGACGCCGGTGAGGGCGATCGCGGAGGCGGCGGCGACCGCCCAGAACGCGGAGCGCCAGCCGAGGTGTTCGCCGAGGAAGGCGCCGGCGGGGACGCCGAGGACGTTGGCGATGGACAGGCCGCCGATCATGACCGCCATGGCTCTGGCGCGCGAGCTCACCGGGACCATGGCGATGGCGACGGCCGCGCCGACCGCCCAGAAGCCGGCGCAGGCGAGGGCGCTGATGACGCGGGAGGCGAAGAGGACCGCGTAGTTGGGGGCGAGCGCGCCGGCCACCTGGCCGAGGCCGAAGACGGTGATGAGGGCGATCAGGGTCGTCTTGCGGGGGAGCCGGAGCGTGGCGACAGCGAGCAGCGGTGCGCCGACGACCATGCCGATCGCGAAGGCGGAGATGAGGAGCCCGGCCCGGGGGATGGAGACGTCCATGTCCTCCGCGATGGGCGGGAGGAGTCCGGTCAGCATGAACTCGCTCGTGCCGAGTGCGAAGACGGAGAGGCCGAGGACGTGGACGGCCAGGGGCATCCGGGCGGGAGCGGGGGCGGGGGCAGTGCCTTCGGCGGAGAGAGAGGCCATGGCATGGGTGAACGGATGTTTTGTGCCTGTCATTCCTGGCGGTGGGGGTGTCTCGTGATGCGAGACGGGCGGTTGCCCATGCGCGCTTCCTTACGGCGGGTAACAAGATGATCAACAGCGGGGTCGGTTTGTCTGCCGCTGGGTCGCGTCTTCCCGTTCGTGACGATTATTTGATCTTCCCGTGGCGAATCCTGCGTGACATGGTCGCCGGGTAAGCGGCAGCGCCAGCTCGTGGGGAGACGAGCGCGCCGGCGATGCCGTGTCGAGGGGGGACCTCGTAGGGCGGCGAGCCGTCATCTGTCATGCCCACGCAGAGTGGCTGCCGGACGATCGAGAGATTGCCAGGCAGAAACATGTCATTGCTCAGAGACGCCGGCAGACGCCGGCGTCGTCTACGGTCCGCCGTGGCCAGGGCCGTCAGTGTGACGGCCCTCGTCACCGCCTCGGCCGTACTGACCGGCCTCGTCCAGGCCGTGCCCGCCGCGGCCGACACCGTGCCGGAGGAGGACACCGGTTACGACCGGAACACCATCGGTCAGGACCGGCGGCTCGACCGCTGTCTGACCGGTGTGGCGCTGCACGTCGGCGGCCCCCTGATGAAGGCCAAGGCCATCGAGGGCCTGACCGGCACCGAACAGCAGCTCCGCGACACCGTCGGCGACCGCGGCTGGATCGGTTACGGCCCCCTCGGCCAGGCCGCCGACGCCGACAAGGAAGCGGCCGGCGTCTACTCCAACCTGAACACGGAGCGCACCACCGCCCTCGACGACGGCAACAAGCCCTACCGCGAGTCCGCGTGGGCCAGCGAGGACATGGAGTGGCACGCGCCGAGCTTCGGCGAGGACGTCACCCGCTTCGCGCTCGTCACCCAGACCGAGCTCGCCTGGCGCCTCGGCAAGGACGAGCACAGCAAGGCCAGCGCCGAGGCCGTCGCCCGCGCCAAGGCGGTCACGGAGGAGAACCGCGGCAAGGACGACTGGCACGACTGGTCCGCGGACTCCATGCTGCGGGACAGCGACGTCACCTGGGACTACTTCGGCGGTACGACCTCCAGCGACATCGCGTCCTACCTGCGGCGCGGCGGCTTCGCCAAGGAGGCCCCCGCCAAGGACACCCCGGCGTACCGCGTCGAGGTCGAGGACCTCAAGCAGGCCTGGGCGGCCTGTGACTACCAGAACCCGGTCGACCCGCGGCGCACGCTCAACGAGCCCGTCATGAACGCGATGGTCGAGTGGGAGCAGGAGTACGCCGGGCAGGCGCCCCAGCGCGCCACCATCATCAAGGCCGAGGCCGAGGCGTCGGCGGCGGCCCGTGAGGCCACCGACCAGATGGTCCAGGCCATCGGCCAGGCGTGGCGCGCCGACCAGATCCTGTCCTGGCGCAAGTACTGGGTGGACCTGCTCGCCCAGGACCCCGACACCATCTTCGAGAAGCCCGACCAGGCCTTCTACGACAAGGCCACGGCCGACCTGGCGCAGGCGCGGACCAACGCGACCGCCCATGTCACCGAGGCCAAGGCGCAGTCCGCCAAGGCCGTCGCCGCCGCCCAGAAGGCCGCGAGCGCGCAGCAGGAGGCGTGGGCCGTCGCCGACGCGACCCAGGTGCCGCGCGGCCGGGGTCTGATGTACGCGCAGCAGTCGGTCCAGGTCGCCCGGGCGTCCTCCGCGGCGGCCGAGGCCGCCGCGAAGGCCACCGAGACCGCCCTGGCCGCCGCGAACGCGACGATTGCCACCAGCGACGCGCTGCTCGCGAAGGCGCAGACCGAGTCGCACGCGATCAACACCGAGTTCCGCCGGGTCGCCGCCGAGGAGGCCGCCGCCCAGGCGAAGGCCGCCGCCGACAGCGCCGAGGCCAACGCCACGGCCGCCGCCGAGAGCGCCGCGACCGCGAAGACGGCGCGGACGACGGCCGAGGAGAAGCGGGACAAGGCCAAGACCGCTGCCGCGACCGCCGCCTCCGAGCGGGCGAAGGCGCAGGCGGAGCAGGCCACCGCCGTCGCCTCCCGCGCCAAGGCCGCCACCGAGCGGGCCAAGGCGAAGGAGGCCGAGGAGCGAGCGACCACTCAGCAGACGACGGCGAAGAACGCCGACACGACTGCCGGTACGGCGACAACCGACGCCTCGGCGAAGCGCAAGGTCGCCGACGGGAAGGCGAAGGCCGCGCAGACCGCGCGCGAGAAGGCGATCGCCGCACTCCGGGCGAAGCAGGCCACCGCGGCCCGCGCCGCCGCGCTCGAAGCCGCGGCCACCGCCGCCGAGGGCACCGCCGCAGCCGCCGAGACGCGTACGGCGGCCACCACGGCCCGTACGGCCGCGAACCAGGCCGTCGAAGCCGCGACCGCCGCGCAGACCGCCGCCGACCAGGCCACCGCGGCCGCCGTCGGCGCGCGGACCGCCGCGACCACCGCGGAGGGCGCCGCCGAGCGCGCCCAGGCCAACGCGAGCAGCGCGTGGTCGGCGTACCGCACCTCCCTCGACGCGGCCTCTACCGCGCACGTCGCCGCGGCCACCGCGCTCGACGCGTCGCAGGACGCCGCGATCCGCGCCGACAACGCCGCGACGGCCTCGGAGAACGCCACCGAGCTGGCCAAGAAGGCCCAGCTGGAGTCGGTCGCCGCCGGGACCGGCGCCGCCGAGGCAGTGAAGTCGGCCGCGACCGTCGTGGGCCGCGCCTACGCCGCGGGTCAGGCCGCGCTCGCCGCCCGTGACAGTGCCACGGCCGCGGTCGCCGCCGCCGGGGACGCCATCGCGATCGGCACGCCGTACCAGGAGAAGGACAGCGCCGCCGCGTTCGCCGTGCTCGTCGGCCAGTCGTCGAAGACGGTTGCCGAGCAGCAGGCCGCCGCTGCCGAGGCGAAGGCCGTCGAGGCGACCGCCGCCGCGGAGTCCGCGCAGCAGACCGCCGCGCAGGCCACGGGTGACGCGAAGCTCGCCGCCGAGGCGGCCGCCCGCGCGGCAGCCGACTCGGTGCGTGCCGTCGAGGCCGTGGCCCGCGCCCAGGCGTCCGCCGTCGAGGCCGGGGCCGCCCAGGCCGGCGCGAAGGCGGCGTCCGACGCCGCCGCCGGGCACGTCGAGCAGGCCGGGAACGACGCCGTCTCCGCCCGTCTCACCGCGGACGGCGCGAGCAGCGCGGCCGTCGAGGCGGACCGCGAGGCGACCGACGCCGAGCGGCACGCCGCCGAGGCGAACGAGAAGGCCGGCCGGTCCGCCGAAGCCGCCGCGGAAGCCGCGCGCAAGGCGGCCGAGGCGGAGCAGGAGGCCAAGGACGCCGAGACGAAGGCCGGTGACGCGGCGGGCGACAGCTCCGCCGCCGAGGAGGCCGCGAAGAAGGCCGAGGAGGAGCAGCGGGCGAAGAACGAGGCCGCGCACCAGGCCGCGCTCACCGAGGGCACCACGCCCATCAAGGGTGGCGCTTCCAACTGGCCCGCGCTCGGTGAGCGCGAGGAGAAGATCCTTCTCGACGCCTGCGGCCAGACCTGTGTCGACGACTACCGGAAGGGCCTCGCGGCCGTCTCCGTGAACGTCGTCGAGTGGGCCACCGCCAACGGCGGGCAGATCCTCTTCGAGCAGCTCGACGCCGCCAAGGTCAAGGCATGCCTGGCCGGTTACGACGTCGAGGACTGCCTCTGGGAGCTCGTCGACGTCACCTCGTCCGCCGTGATCGTGGGCCGGATCCCCGCCCTCGCGACGGCGATCGAGAAGGTCTCCGACGGCATGCGGACGATCTTCAACGACGCGGACGACGCCCTGCGCCGGCTCAACGACCTCGCGGCCGTCATCCGTGACGTCCGCTCCACCCCGCGTCTCAACCGGTGCCTCGCGGGAGTCGCCCTGCACGCGGGCGGCGCCAAGACGAAGGCCGTCGCCATTCAGGGCCTCACCGGCGGCGACGGCGGCCTGGAAGCCGTCATCGGTGACCGTGGCTGGATCGGGTTCATGCCCCTGGGGCAGGCCGCCGACCAGGACCGCGACGCCGGTTACGCCTACCTGGACGCGTTCGCCGCCCAGAAGGCCGTCCTGGAGGACGCCAACCGGCCGTACGCGATGAGCTCGTTCGACGACGGGATCACGCTGCACGCGCCGGAGTTCGGCGCCGACATCAGCGCCTACACCTACGCCACGCAGGCGAAGCTGGCCGGCCGCATCGGCTGGGACGCGCACACCAACGCGAGCCCCGAGGCGATCAACAAGGCCCGCGAGATCACCGAGCAGAACCGCGGCAAGGACAGCTGGCACGACTTCGCAGCCGACTTCATGCTGCGCGACTCCAACGTCCAGAACACCCGCTTCTACGGCGGTACGACGTCCGCCGACATCGCCACCTACCTGCGGCACGGCGGCTTCCCCGCCCAGAAGGTCACCGAGGGCACCCCCGAGTTCCGCGTCGAGGTGGAGAACCTCAAGCAGGCGTGGGCCTCGTGCAACCACAGCGACCCGGTGGACCCGCGCAATGCCCTGAGCGAGGCCGTCTCCCAGGCCGCGGCCGAGTGGGAGTCGGAGTACGCCGGTCAGGCCGCCCCGCGCGCCGTCATCATGCAGGCGGAGGCCGACGCCGCCGCCGCGACCCGGACCGCCACCGCCACCATGATCGAGGCCATCGGCCAGGCGTGGCGCGCGGATCAGATCCTGCGCTGGCAGAAGTACTGGCACGACCAGCTCGAAGCCGACCCGGACCACATCCTCAAGCCGAAGCAGGCCCTCTTCGACAAGGCGAAGACGGACCTGACGAACGCCCGGGGCAAGGTCCAGGCGCTGAGCACCAAGGCCAAGGAGCAGGCCGCCCTGGCGGCCGCCGCGTCGCAGCGCGCGGTGACCGGCCAGCAGCAGGCCTGGGCCATCGCGGACGCCTCCGAGGTGCCGCGCGGCCGTGGCCTGATGTACGCCCAGCAGTCGGTCCAGGTCGCCCGCGCCTCGGGAGCGGCCGCCACGGCCGCCGCGAAGGCGACGGAGACGGCGCTGAACGCGGCGAACGCCACGGTCTCGACGTCGGAGGCGCTCCTCGCCCTGGCGCAGACCGAGGCGCACGCGATCAACACGGAGTTCCGTCGTATCGCCGCGCAGGAGGCCGCCGCTCAGGCGAAGGCCGCGGCGGACAGCGCCGACGCCTACGCGGCCTCGGCCGCGGCGAACGCCGCCACCGCCAAGAAGGCCAAGGAGACGGCCCTCGCGGAGGAGCAGGAAGCCAAGAAGGCGGCGGCCGACGCGCAGGCGTCGCGTGCCGTCGCCGAACTGGAGCGCGCCAACGCGGCGGCCTACCGGGCCACCGCCGAGCGCGAGCGCGACAAGGCGGCCGGCCACGAGGCAGACGCCGTCGCCCAGGGCCGGATAGCGAGCGACGCCCGTACCTCGGCCGAGGCGGCGGGATCCACGGCCTCGTCCAAGAGGGCCGTCGCCGAGCAGGCGGAGCGCGACGCGGTCGCCGCACGCGACAACGCCCTTGAGGCCGAGCAGCGTCGGGACTCGCTGAACGCGAAGGCGGCGGCCTTCGAGGCCGACGCCGCCGCCGACGAGGGTACGGACGCCGCCGTGGCTTCCCGTGCCGCGGCGACCGACGCACGTTCCGCCGCGAACACGGCGACCACGGCGGCGACCAACGCACGCGCGTCGGCGAACGCGGCCACGGCCGCTGCCACCGACGCCCGCGAGGCGGCCACCAAGGCGCAGGGCTCCGCCTCCCGCGCCAAGGCGGCGGCCGACAGCGCCTGGGCGTCCTACTGGATCGCGGCCGGTTCCGCCGCCGCGGCCCACGCTGCGGCGGCCGAGGCGATCGACGCCTCGCAGGCGGCCGCGGCCGACGCCAAGGGCGCCAAGGAGCAGTCCGAGAAGGCCACCGCGGCGGCCAAGGTCGCCAAGGCGGAGGCGGCTGCCGCCCGTTCCGAGGCGCTGCAGACCGCGACCTGGGCGGCGACCACGGCAGGCAAGGCCCTCGCGGCCGTGCAGTCCTCGCTCGCGGCCCGTGACTCCGCCGCGGCGGTGATCAAGCCGGCCAACGAGGCGATAGCCCTCGGCGGTCCGTTCCAGGAGGTCGACAGCTCCGCGGCGTTCGCGGTGCTGACCGGCCAGCAGTCGCTGACGATCGCGCAGCAGCAGGCGGCCGCGGCCGCTGCCACGGCCAACCAGGCCGAAGGGTTCTCCGCCGAGGCGAAGGCCCTGGCCGAACAGGCCGCCGCGGACATGAAGCTCGCGGCGCAGGCCTCCGCGGCAGCCGCGGCCGACGCGTCCCGCGCGGCCAAGGCGTACCTGAGGGCCCAGGAGTCCGCGGCCCAGGCCGCGAAGGACGCCAAGGAGGCCCAGGCGGCCGCCGGCCGTGCCGACGGCTATGCCATGTCGGCCGGAAACGACGCGCTGGCGGCGTCGTCGGCGGCGAGCGACGCGCAGACCGACGCCAACGCGGCGGACGCCGCGGCGACCGAGGCGGAGAAGGACGCCGCCAACGCCCGCGCCGTGGCCACCAAGGCCGAGGAGGACGCCGCCAGCGCCCGTGCCACCGCCACCCAGGCGGAGACGGACGCGACGGCCGCCGAGACGGCCGCCGCCGGCGCCCGGGACGCGGCGGAGGAGGCCCAGGCCGCCGCGGACCGCACGGAGAAGGGGGGCAGCAGCGAGCAGATCTCGCAGGGTGTCACCACCGGCATCAGCGACACGTGGGCGGTCCTCGACCACATCGAGTACATCGGTGAACCGAAGAACGTCGTCAAGGACAACTGCAACCCGATCCTCCACTTCGGGGACTGCAAGATCACGTCCGACGTCACGTACAAGTCGCACGTCGACGTGTACATGTGCATGGTCTCGTGGGAGTCGTACACGTCCGCGGGCAGCTGCCCGAAGGCCGAAACGTTCTACCTCGGCCCCGAGGTGACCGAGGCCGAGACGAAGACCCTCACCGTCACGCTGACGATGGCCGAGTTCAACTCGGGCATCGACCCGGTCGACATCCTGCTCGGCGACTTCATCGGCTGCGCCAAGCTGCTCACGCCGGGTGTCTCCGGCGGCAGCTGGGGCGACTGCGCCTGGGCGGCGAGCTGGTTCGTCGCCGGCCCGCTCTTCAAGGCGGGCAAGGCCGCGGTGATGGCGATGGACGCCTCCCTCAGGATGGGCGTCGGGTTCATGAGCGCCTATCGGGCGCTCCGCACCATCGGCCTGACCGAGGCCGCGGTCCAGGGCGTCATCAGCCGTCTCCTCCGGAAGCTCGGCGACACGTGCGAGACGGCGAACACCGGGACCTTCAAGCTCGCGGCGTTCTCCGTCGCGGCGGTCGACGACGACGTCATCAAGGAATGCACCAAGATCCTCAGTGATCTGGTGAAGGACGGCGATCACATCACCCTCGGGGTGAACCCCTACTCGGACGATCTGGCCAAGTCCCTCGGTGCGGAGACGTTCAACAACAAGGCGTTCGGGACCAACCTCCCGGCAGCCATGGGGCTGGGTGAGCGCCCCATCTGGACAGTGGGCGTGGAGCGAGCGGTGGTCAACCCCAACGTGGAGCTCTCCGTGACCCTGGACGGTGTCGCCGGTGCCAAGAGCGCCGACGAGGCGCTGACCCTGCTTCTGCAGCGAGGGGAGGGGATCACGGCCGGCGACTGGGCGACCATCCGGAAGGAAGGCTTCGGAACCGCGTGGGAGATGGTCAAACTCCGTGCGGCCCTCCGGATGGAGTACCGCAATTGGGCGTCCATCAAGTGGTACATGGTCAAGCTCGACGACGCCGGCAAGCCGGTGCTCGACGCGGCCGGCAAGAAGGTGTTCGAGCGGGCGTACCCGACGAAGTTGACCTACGCCAACGGAACACCGGTCGAATAGTGAGAGGAGGATGGCGGTCATGACGGATTTCATCCGGGAGGGACGGCTCTTCAGGGTCACCGCGTTTCTCCCCTCGCACCGACAGCTCTTCCTGGCCAGTGAGGCCACGCTGGTGGACGGGACCACGACGAAGGTCGAGGTCTCCTTCGGGCATGTGGAACTGATGTTCCTCAAGCCCTTCTACCGGCACGGGCTCCACATTCGGCGCGCGTCCGCCGCCGAGTTCGGCGTGCTCAGCGAACGGCACGGAATTCCGGCGGAGGACGCCGTCTACACCTGGATGCTGGAGCGGGACGGCGACAGCTTCGTCGTCAGCTCCAATCCGAACTGGCGGGAGGCGGAGTACGAGCTGATGGGTGAGCGGGAGTCGTTGTACGACGGGCCCTGGCCGCCGGAGTTCCCGGCGGAATCGGGGAATGTCAGCTGACGGTCCGAGCGCATGAGGAAGGGGGCCTCCCCGGTGCACTGCGCACCGGGGAGGCCCCCTGCTCGTCCGTACGGAAGCGGTGTCAGCCCTTCGCGCTCGCGATCCGCTCCAGCTGGGCCTTGATCACCGGTTCCGGGATCGCCGCCTTCTTCTGGTCCAGCATGTTCACGCCGTAGAACGCGGCGATGACGCCCCCGCTGCGTACCACCGTGTACGTCATGGGGACCTTCTGCTTGCCGATGTCGCCGGTGATGCGGTAGCCGACGGCCTCGTCGCCGAGCTTCGGCGCGGGGAGGTTCTCGACCTTGCCGTAGGTGAGGCCCAGGGTCTTGAAGCCCTTGGGGCAGGCGGTGACGGCCGTGCGGAGTTCCTTCATGACCCTGGTGGCGTCGTCCTCGGAGTGCGAGGCGAGCCACATGGAGCCGACGGTCGCGTTGACGGCCTCCTCGGGCTGGAGGGAGCGGTGCACCGTGCTCACGGCGGGGACGTGCGTGAAACCGCCGATGAGGCTGGCGAGCGGCTGACAGGCCTTGTTGTCGGCCTCCATGCCGCGGCCGGCCTCGACATCCGCCTTGGCGATCTTCTTGGCGTCGAAGCCCGCCGTCTTTCCGGTGATGGCGGCCTTTTCGAGCGCCTTTCCGTCGAATGCCCCCAGGCGCTTCGCCTCGGCGGCCTCTTTCTCCTCGGCGCTCTGCTCGCTCTTCGCGCTCGCGCTCACCTTCGGCTTCTTTCCGTCGGATTCCGAGGAATCGCCGCTGCACGCGGACATGGCGAGGAGGGCCGGTATGACGGCGGAAATCGGAAGGGCGGCCCTGCGCAGTTTCATGGTCTTTCCCGGCATCTCTCGCTGGCGAAGAATAAGCAGAATGATCTTACCGGCGGTACAGGGCCGCTTCCATTACGTTTTGACGTCGGATCGGATCGCGCTCAGCCCGCGTCGGACATGTCCGTCAGTTCTTCGAGTTCCCTTTCCATGTTCTCCCGCGCCTTCTCCTCCCACACCGCCGCGCCGTACGGCGTGTGGAAGAGCCGGGGGAGGGAGAGGAGCTGGCGCAGGACGGCCGCGCGGCCCGACCGGAAGGCGTCCTCGGGGACGAAGGCGTACTCCTCTCGGACCGCCGCCGTATACCCCCCGTAGGTATCGGGGGCGGTGGCGAGGATCGCGAGGTCCGCGTCGCAGAGGGTCTCGCCGTTCAGGTCGCCCGGGGCGGGGTCGTGGGAGACCGTCAGGCGGACGAGCCGGGCCACCTCGCGCACCTCATGCGCCGTCAGACCCGCTTCCGCCAGGGCCCGTTCGGCGAGGACCGCCGAGCGCTCCTCGTTCTCGGAGCGGTCCGGGCGGTAGACCGCGTCGTGGAACCAGGCGGCCAGGCGGACGAGTTCCAGCTCGCCGCCCTCCCCGCCCTGGTCGGTGAGTTCGTCGATGCGGTCGAGGACCGCCCGCAGGTGGTCGACCGTGTGGTACCGGCGCTGCGGCTCGGCCCAGCGGGAGAGCAGGTTGCGGCCGTACGGGGCGGGGTCCGGGCCCCCGTGGCCGGCGCGGGCGGCGAGCAGGGTGGCGTTCCAGCGCTGGAGCAGCTCGGGGTGCTCGGAGTGTTCCTCGGCGGTCATGGGGGCATTCTGCCCGGCGTACGGGCCGGAGGGCCCGCTTCCCCCGTGTCGCGCTCCGCGCCGGAGGGCTCGCTTC